>NZ_JBMGQR010000051.1:0-32442 GCF_049059935.1 Solicola agrisoli
ACTCGGTCACGCCGGTCAGCAACGGCGAGGCCGTCCTGCATGACCGCGTCGACCTGTCGGCCGTCGGCGACGCGTCCTGGTTCGGGCTGCCCAGCGGCACCCTGGCCGACGGCGTGTCCGTGGTCCACGCGCCCAGCTTCTCGCTGACGTTCGTGCTGCTCGTGCTGCCCGGCGTCATCGCCCTGATCGCGGAGAACACCGGGCACGTCAAGGCGGTCGCCGAGATGACCGGCGACGATCTCGACCCCTACGTGGGCCGCGCGCTCGTCGGTGACGGTCTCGCCACCGCGTTCGCCAGCGCCTTCGGCGGCTCGCCCACCACCACCTACGCCGAGAACATCGGCGTCATGTCGGCCACACGGATCTACTCGACGGCGGCCTACTACGCCGCCGCGGTCGTGGCGATCGTCCTCGGCCTGTGCCCGAAGTTCGGTGCGATCGTCAGCGCCGTCCCCGGCGGCGTCCTGGGCGGCATCACCTTGGTGCTCTACGGGATGATCGGACTGGTGGGGGCCAAGATCTGGGTCGACAACAAGGTCGACTTCGGCAACCCCGTCAACCTCATCGGCCTGTCCGCCGGCATCATCGCCGGCATCGGCGGCGTGGCCCTGCAGATCACCGACAACTTCGAGCTCAGCGGCATCGCGCTGGGCACGATCCTGGTGATCGTCTACTTCCACCTGGTGAAGGGCAAGCGCGGCGAGCTCGCCCCCACCGACTCCGACGAGGTGACCCGCACCAAGTGAAGCCCGCGCCGTTCTCGTACCTGCGACCCACGACCCTCGAGGAGGCCCTCGCCGCCCTGGCCGAGCACGCCGACGCCAAGGTGCTCGCGGGGGGCCAGAGCCTGCTGCCGCTGCTGTCGATGCGGCTCGCGGCCCCGGCCGTCCTCGTCGACGTCAACCGGGTGCCCGGCCTCGACGGGGTCCGCAGCGACGAGGACGGCGTGGCCTTCGGGGCCCTCGTCCGCCACGCGGCGCTGGAGCGCGACGCCGACGCGCGTCGCGTCCAGCCGCTGCTGGGCCAGGCCCTGCGCCTGGTCGCCCACCCCACGATCCGCAACCAGGGGACGACCGTCGGCTCGCTCGCGCACGCCGACGCCGCGGCCGAGATGCCGATGGTCCTCACCCTCCTCGGCGGCCACGTCACCGCCGCGTCCGTCCGCGGCGAGCGCCGCATCGAGGCGCGCGACCTGTACGTCGGGCCGCTCGAGTCGTGCCTGGAGCACGACGAGATGCTCACCGGCGCCTGGGTGCCGGCCCTGCCCGCCCGCACCGGCTCGGCCATCGACGAGGTGTCGCGCCGCCACGGCGACTACGCGCTCGTCGGCGTCGCCGCGCTGGTGTCCGTGGGCGAGACCGGGGCCGTCGAGTCCGTCCGCGCCGGGTACCTGTCGGTGTCCGACACCCCGCTGGCCGTCGACCTGTCCGAGGCCTTCGCCGACGGCGAGCTGAGCCCGGCCAACCTCGCCGCCGCCGTCGAGGTCGCGCACGCGGCGATCGAGCCCGACGCCGACATCCACGCCACCGCCGACTACCGGCGCCACCTCGCCGGCGTGCTGACGCGCCGCGTCGTCGCCGCCGCGCACGAGGCCGTCACGACGAAGGAGGGAGTCGCATGACCGACACCGCCCATGAGATCCACGAGGTCGACCTGGTCGTCAACGGCGCCGCGCACCGCATCGACGTGCCCGCCCGCAAGCTGCTCTCGGACGCGATCCGCCAGGACTGCGGCCTCACCGGCACCCACGTCGGCTGCGAGCACGGCGTCTGCGGCGCGTGCACCGTCCTCGTCGACGGGACGCCCGTCCGCTCCTGCCTGATGCTCGCCGTCAGCGCCGACGGTCGCGACGTCACCACCGTCGAGGGCCTGACCGAGTCCGGCGACCGCCTCGGCCCGGTGCAGCAGGCGTTCAAGGAGTGCCACGGCCTGCAGTGCGGCTTCTGCACCCCCGGCTTCCTCACCACCATCACCGCCGGCCTGCGCGACAACCCCGACCCCACCGAGGACGAGGCGCGCGAGATGGTCGGCGGCAACCTGTGCCGCTGCACCGGCTACCAGAACATCGTCGCGTCGGTGCTGCGCGCCGCCGAGATCTCCCACGAGCGGGCGGGGGACGTCGCGTGACCACCAAGAGCTTCGGCCAGCGCGTCCAGCGCACCGAGGACGAGCGGTTCCTGCGCGGGCGCGGCCAGTACACCGACGACCTCCTGCCCGACGCACTGCACGTCGCGATCCTGCGCAGCCCGCACGCGCACGCGCGCATCGGCGACATCGAGGTCGACGCCGTGCTCGACGTCGAGGGCGTCGTCGCGGTCTACACGTACGAGGACCTCGAGGGCCCGATGTCCGAGCCCCTCCCCCTGCTCATCCCGCACCCCGCGCTGAGCCACGGCCGCACGCAGTACGCGCTGGCCAAGGACGAGGTGAACTACGTCGGCGAGGCCGTCGCGATGGTGGTCGCCACCGACCGCTACGTCGCCGAGGACGCCGCGGCACGCATCACGGTGGTCTACGAGACCCTGCCCGTCGTCGTCGGCATCGACGCCGCGCGCGACGCGTCGAGGCTCGTCCACGACGACGTGCCCGGCAACGTCGCCGCCCGCATGGAGCAGTCGACGGGCGACGCCGCCGCCGCGATCGCCAAGGCGCCGCACCGGCTCGAGCTCGAGCTCGACATCGAGCGCAGCGCCTGCATGCCGCTGGAGGGACGCGCCACCGCGGCCCGCTGGGACACCGACACCTCCCGCCTGACGGTCTGGACCTCCACCCAGACCTCGACGGGCGTGCGCGCCGCCGTCGCGTCCAAGCTGGGCCTCGACCTCGTGCAGGTCGACGTCATCACCCCCGACGTGGGCGGCGGCTTCGGCGTCAAGGTCGTGCACCCGTGGCCCGAGGAGGTGCTCGTCCCGATGGCCGCGCGCCTGCTCGGCCGTCCGGTCAAGTTCACCGAGGACCGCCGCGAGCACTTCATCTCCTCGGCCCACGAGCGCGCGCAGCACCACCACGTCGAGGTCGGCTTCGACGACGACGGCCGCGTCGAGGGCCTGTCGGTGCAGTTCTGGCACGACAACGGCGCCTACACCCCGTATGGCCTGATCGTCCCGATCATCACCTCGACGCAGCTGCTCGGGCCGTACAAGCCGCCGGTGTACTCGGTCGTCTTCGAGAGCCTGTACACCAACACCGTCATCGTGACGCCGTACCGCGGCGCCGGGCGTCCGCAGGGCGTGTTCGCGATGGAGCGCACGATGGACGCGATCGCGGCGTACCTCGGCAAGGACCGCGCGGCCGTCCGCGCCGTCAACTTCATCCAGCCCGACGAGTTCCCCTACGACCAGGGCCTGATCTTCCAGGACGGCAAGCCGCTGATCTACGACTCGGGCGACTTCCCGCAGTCGCTCGACAAGATCAAGGATCTCGTCGGCTGGGACGAGTTCGAGAAGGTGCGCGACGAGGCCCGTGCCGAGGGACGCACCGTCGGCATCGGCCTGGCCTGCTACGTCGAGGGCACGGGCGTCGGCCCCTACGAGGGCGGCCACGTGCAGGTCGAGACCACCGGCAAGGTCAAGGTGTCCACCGGCCTGACCACCCAGGGCCAGGGCCACCAGACCGCCTTCGCGCAGATCGTCGCCGACGAGCTCGGCGTGCGGTTCGAGGACGTCGAGGTCGTCACCGGCGACACGCGCCGCATGCCGTACGCGGTGGGCACCTACGCGTCCCGCGCCGCGGTGATGAGCGGCTCGGCGATCGCGCTGACGGCCCGCGCCGTCAAGGCCAAGGCGCTCAAGCTCGCCGCCGACGCGCTGGAGGTGTCCGAGGACGACCTCGAGATCGCCGACGGCGTCGTGTCGGTCAAGGGCGCACCGTCGTCCAACGTCGCGCTCGGCACGCTCGCCGTGCTCAGCAACCCGCTGCGCTACGCGTTCGACGAGGCCTCCAAGTCGGCCACCCAGTTCTCCGTCGGCGACCCCGACGCGGTGCCGGTGCCCGAGGGCGAGAGCCCCGGCCTGGAGAGCCGCGACTTCTTCTCCCCGCCACGCTCGACGTTCGCCAGCGGCATGCACGCCGTCGTCGTCGAGACCGATCCCGACACCGCCGAGATCTCGATCCTGCGCTACTGCGTCGTGCACGACTGCGGCCGGCTGATCAACCCCCTCATCGTCGAGGGCCAGATCCACGGCGGCGTCGCGCAGGGCGTCGGCGGCGCGCTGTACGAGCGCATGGCCTACGACGAGCACGGCCAGCTGCAGAATGCGTCGTTCATGGACTTCCTGATGCCCTACGTCAGCGAGGTGCCGCACGAGATCGAGGTCGACCACCTCGAGACGCCGTCGCCGCTCAACCCCCTCGGCATCAAGGGCGCGGGCGAGGCCGGCGTCATCCCGTCGGCGGCGCTGTTCGCGTCGGCGATCGAGGACGCCGAGGGCTTCGCCATCACCCGTATGCCCATCTCCCCCTCCGAGCTGTACGCCCTGCGGCTCGAGCACGCCACCACCGAAGGAGCCGACCGATGAAGGTCGCCGGAACCGCCGTCCTCAACGCCCCCGTCGCCCAGGTCTGGGACGCGCTCCTCGACCCGCAGGTGCTCGTGCGCACCATCCCCGGCTGCGAGAGCCTGCGCACCACCGCCGAGAACGAGTACGCGATGACGGTCACCGCTGGCGTCGCCTCGATCAAGGGGACGTACGCGGGCACCTGCTCGCTGAGCGACCTCAAGCCGCACGAGTCGCTGCTCCTCAAGGCCGAGGGCGCGGGCGGCCCGGGCACCGTGGCGGCCGACGTCACCGTCAGCTTCGGCGACCGCGGTGACGGCACCACCACCGTCGACTACGCGGCCGACGCCGTCGTCGGCGGCATGATCGGTGGCGTGGGCCAGCGGATGCTCACGTCGGTCAGCCGCCGCATGGCCGGCGAGTTCTTCTCCGCCGTCGACAAGGTGATCCGCGACGGCATCCCGGCCGAGGCCCCCGCGCCGGGTGCCGTGGGTGCGGGGACGCCGTCCGCCGCCCCGTCCGAGCCCGGGGTGTTCACCGCCCCGGCCAAGGCGTCGGCGCTGCCGTCGATCGGCGGCGGGGACGGTTTCGTCCAGGGCGCCCTGGTCGGTGCCGCGCTGGTGCTCGCCGGCGTGGTCGCCGGCGGCCTGCTCGGCCGTCGCCGGTGACGATCGACGTCCACAGCCCCGCGCGGGTGATGGCGCAGGCCGTCGCCGACCGCGAGATCTCGGCGCGTGAGCTGCTCGACCTGCACCTGGAGCGCATCGACGAGGTGAACGGGCGCGTCAACGCGATCGTCAGCCTCGACCCCGAGCGGGCGCGGGCCGAGGCGGCCGAGCGCGACGAGGAGACGGCGCGCGGCGTCTCGCGCGGACCGCTGCACGGTCTGCCGTTCGCGTTCAAGGACACGCACGCCGTTGGCGGGTGGCGCACGACGTACGGCTCGACCCTGATGGCCGACCACGTGCCCGAGCGCGACGAGCTGATCGTCGAGCGCGTCCGCGCCGCGGGCGCCGTGACGATCGGCAAGACCAACGTGCCGGAGTTCGCGGCGGGGTCGCACACGTTCAACAAGATCTTCGGCACCACGCTCAACCCGTACGACCTGACGCGCTCGGCCGGCGGCTCGAGCGGCGGCGCGGGCGCGGCGCTCGCGTCGGGCATGGTGCCGCTCGCCGAGGGCAGCGACATGGGCGGCTCGCTGCGCAACCCCGCCTCCTTCGACAACGTCGTGGGCCTGCGCCCGTCGCTGGGCCGGGTGCCCGAGTGGCCCGCGGCCAACGGCTGGGAGACGACGTCCGTCGGCGGCCCGATGGCGCGCTCGGTGGACGACCTCTCGCTGCTGCTGTCGGTGATCGCCGGCCCCGACCCGCGCGCGCCCCTGGCGCTCGGTGACCCCGGTGCGACGTTCGCCGCGCCCGTCGAGGGCTCGCTGCAAGGCGTGCGCGTCGCGTTCTCTGCCGACCTCGGCGGGGCGTTCGAGGTCGACGAGCAGGTGGCGGCGATCGTCGCCGCGCAGCGCGACGTCATGGCCGGTGCGGGCGCCGTCGTCACCGAGGCGCACCCCGACCTGTCCCTCGCCGAGGACACCTTCCGGACGCTGCGTGCCTGGCGGTTCCAGGCGATGTTCGGCGCGCGGCTCGCCGAGCGTCCCGACGCGTTCAAGGCCTCGCTGGCCGACAACATCCGCGCCGGCGAGCACCTCACCGGAGCCGACGTCGCGCGCGCGTACGAGCAGCGGACGTCGCTGGGGCAGACCATGCGCCGGTTCTTCGCCGACCACGACGTGCTCGCGCTCCCCGTCAGCCAGGTGCCGCCGTTCAGCGCCGACGAGGAGTACCCCTCGCACATCAACGGCCGTGAGCAGGCGACGTACCTGGACTGGATGCGGTCGGCGTACTTCGTCACCGTGACGGGCTGTCCCGCGATCTCCGTCCCGGCGGGCTTCACCGCCGAGGGCTGGCCCGTCGGCATCCAGCTCGTCGCCCGCCACGGCGGCGAGGCCGCCCTGCTGTCGGTCGCCCACGCCTTCGAGCAGCTCACCGGCCACGGTCGGGTCCGCCCCACCCTCTGACGGAGCCCGCGAGATACGGGTTCTGCACCACGGCGGACGCTCCGGTGGTGCAGAACCCGTATCTCGGCGACTCGGGAGGGGGCGGTCCGGGGGTTGACAGGGTGGGAGGCGTCGGCAAGATCTGACATCACCTCAGCCAGGTCGACGGCGATGTCCGCCGTACGCCCGCCCCACTCCGACAGGGTTGGATCGGGGCATGACGACAGCACCGCACCGCCGCATCCGGATCGGCATCGACACCGGTGGCACGTTCACCGACGTCGTCGCGTTCGACGAGAGCACCGGCGAGCTCGTGACCACCAAGACCCCCTCGACGCCGGGCAACCCCGCGGACGGGTTCCTCGCCGGCATCGAGAAGGTGCTGGGCATCGCGGGCCTGCCCGCCGACTCCGGCGACGCGATCGCCGCGGTCAGCCACGGCACCACCGTCGCGACCAACCAGCTGCTCGAGGGCAAGGTCGAGAACCTCGGCTTCCTGACCAACGACGGCTACGAGCAGGTGCTCGAGATCGCCCGCCAGTCCGTCCCCGACGGCTACGGCAACTCCTACTTCTGGGTCAAGCCCGACCGCATCGTCCCGCGCGACCTGGTGCGCACCGTCGTCGGACGCATGTCGTACACCGGCGAGGAGATCCGTCCCCTCGACGAGGACGGCGTCCGCGCCGCCGCCCGCTGGTTCAAGGCCAAGGGTTTGGAGTCGCTCGGCGTCTGCCTGCTGCACTCGTACGCCAACTCCGCCCACGAGGAGCGCGTGCGCCAGATCCTCGCCGAGGAGCACCCGGACGCCGTCGTCTCGCTGTCGTCGGAGGTGCTGCGCGAGTACCGCGAGTACGAGCGGTCGATGACGACGCTCGTCGACGCCGCGGTCAAGCCCAAGGTGTCGCGCTACGTCTCCAACATCAAGACCCGCCTCGACGCGTACACCTCGGCCGAGGACGGACGCGCTGTTCCTTTCTACGTGATGAAGTCCAACGGCGGCGTCCTGAGCGCCGAGGAGGTCGTGCACCAGCCGATCACCACCGTGCTGTCCGGCCCCGCCGCCGGCGCGCTCGGCGCCGCGCTGATCGCCAAGGTCGCCGGCTTCGACCGCGTGCTCACCTGCGACGGCGGCGGCACGTCCACCGACGTCTCGGTGGTCGTCGACGGCGAGCCGACCCTCACCACCGAGGGCACCGTGGGCGTCTACCCGTCCAAGATCCCGATGATCGACGTCGTGACGGTCGGCGCGGGCGGTGGCTCGATCGCCTGGCTCTCGCCGGAGAACACCCTCAAGGTCGGCCCCGCGTCGGCCGGCGCCGATCCCGGCCCGCTCTGCTACGCCAAGGGCGGCACCGACGTCACCATCACCGACGCGCACGTCGTGCTCGGCCGCATCCCTCCCCACCTGCTCGGTGGCGAGATCCCCCTCGACGTCGACGCGGCCCGCCGCGGGCTCGAGGAGCTGTCCGCGAAGCTGGGCCTCGGCGTCGAGGAGTGCGCGAGCGGCGTGCTCGAGATCTCGGCGTGGAACCAGGCCAACGCGCTGCGGCAGATCACCGTCAAGCGCGGCCTCGACGTCCGCGACTTCACGCTGACGACGTTCGGCGGCTCGGGCTCGCTGCTGCTGTGCCGGCTGGTCGACGTGCTCGACCTGCCCGCCGTCCTGGTGCCGCCGAACCCCGGCAACGTGTCGGCGTTCGGGCTGCTCACCGTCGACGTCAAGAACGACTACGTGCAGACCGCCGTCACGCTGCAGGACCAGATCGACCTCGACGTCGTCGGCGGCATCCTGGACGACCTGTCGACCAAGGCCGCCAAGGCGCTCGTCGAGGAGGGCTTCGACGAGAGCGAGCACCGCTTCGTCCGCACCGCCGACCTGCGCTACTTCGGCCAGGCCTTCGAGGTGCGCGTCCCGGTCCCCGACGGCGAGCTGACCGACGCGCTCGTCGCGCAGGTCGCCGAGTCGTTCCACGCCGCGCACCGCGGCCTGTACGGCTACGACTTCGCCGGCGACCCGACCCAGCAGGTCGAGTGGGTCAACCTCCGCGTGTCGGGCATCGGCCCGATCCAGCGGCCCGAGATCCGTCGCCACGAGGTCTCCACCGAGCCCGTCCCGGAGCCGCGCAGCGTCCGTCCGGTCTGCTTCGACGCGGCCGACGGCTACGTCGACACCGGTGTCTGGTGGCGCGACGACCTGCGTCCCGGCCACGTCGTCGACGGACCCGCGGTGATCGAGGAGTTCGGCTCCACCGTGCCGCTGCACCCGGGCTTCACCGCCCGCATCGACGACCACCTCAACATCATCGTGACCCGGCAGGAGCAGGCATGACCGTCACCGAGCAGCCCACGCAGCAGGGTCACCCCGACACCGGCTCGACCCGCGCCCCCACGCAGTTCCCGTTCGGTCCGCTCACCGACGACGCCGGCGCGTCCGCCGACCCGGTGCTCGTCGAGATCGTCCAGGGCAGCCTGGCGTCGGTCGAGATGGAGGTCGAGACCGCCATCGCGCGCACCTCGCGCTCGCCGATGATCCGCGACGCCCACGACTTCCGCGCCGGCATCCACGACCGCCGCCTGCGCAAGCTCACCGGCCGGTCGTACTCCGCGCTCGTGCACCCGATCGCGCGGGACTTCCCGCTCGAGGAGATGGTGCCCGGCGACGTCTTCTTCCACAACGACGTCTACGGCTCCGAGGGCGGCATCGGCCACCTGCCCGACCTGTGCGTCACCGTGCCCGTCTTCCACGACAGCGGCGACGGCCCCGAGGTCGTCGCGTTCGTCCAGGCGTTCGGCCACCACGACGACATCGGCGGCGCCGTGCCCGGCTCGATGCCGAGCAACGCGACGTCGGTGTTCGAGGAGGGCCTGATGGTGCCCCCGATCAAGCTGTGGGACGCCGGCACGCCCGTCCGCTCCGCGCTCGCGATCATGACGCGCAACTCGCGCATGCCCGACTCGCTGGCCGCCGACCTCGACGCCGAGTGCTCGGCCTGCCTGATGGGCGCGCGCCGTCTCGGCGAGCTGTTCGACCGGTACGGCCGCGACGTCGTCGAGTCGTGCTTCGACGCGATCATCGACCGCACGACGCAGACCTACCGCCGCGAGATCCTCAGCAAGATCCCCGTCGGCACCTGGGTCTGGGAGGACTACGCCGAGCACGACGGCGTCGAGGACCCGAAGCTGCACACCCAGCGCATCACGCTGACGCGCACCGCCGCCGACGACCCCGACGGCGAGCGGCTGATCGTCGACTTCGCCGGCACCTCGCCGCAGGCCAAGGGCCCGATCAACCACTGCGGCGACTACTCCGACGGCGTGTTCCTCAAGAAGTGGCTCGCGCCGATCCTGCGCAACCTCGCCGACACCCCCGAGCGGATGGCCGAGCTCGACGTCAACGAGGGCATCGTGCCGCTCATCGAGATGCGGTTCCCCGAGAAGGGCACGCTGCTGACGCCGATCTTCCCGGCGCCCACCAACGCCCGCACCTTCGTCATCCTGCGGCTGCTCGGCGTCCTGGCCGGCGTCGTCGCCAAGGCCGTCGACGGCATGATGCCCGCCGACCAGGAGACGATCCGCTACACCGGCGTCTGGGGCGAGGACTTCGAGGGCCGCCCGTACCTGATGCGCGAGGTGCTCGGCGGCGGCGCCGGCGGCCGCTACTACGCCGACGGCGAGGACACGATCCACGTCGTGCCCGACTCGCGGAACCTCCCCACGGAGTTCACCGAGGCGCGCTTCCCGTTCGTCGTCGAGCGCCTCGGCCTCGCGCAGGACTCCGGCGGCGCCGGGCAGTTCCGCGGCGGCCTCGGGTACGAGAAGCACGTCCGGATGCTCAAGGACGCGCACTTCATGTCCATCGCCGACCGCTCGATCCTGGCCTGCTGGGGCGTGCGCGGCGGCAAGGCCGGCACCCCGTTCGAGGTCGTCATCAACCCCGGGACGCCCGACGAGCGCGCCGTCGACTCGCTCGCCGACGCCGAGCCCGTCAAGGCCGGCGAGACCATCCGCATCCGCACCACCGGCGGTGGCGGCTGGGGCGACCCGCTCGAGCGCGAGCCCGAGGCCGTCGTCCGCGACGTGGTCTGGGGCAAGGTGTCGGCGGGCGCCGCGCGCGAGGACTACGGCGTGGTGCTGACGGGGTCGACCGACTCCGACGACCTCGGCCACGACGCCGACGCCACCGCCGCGCTGCGCGACGAGCAGCGCGCCGCCCGTCCGGAGGAGGCGTTCTTCGACCGCGGACCCGGGTTCGCGACGCTCAGCGGCGGCGACGTCGCGGCGAGCGTCGACTGGCTGTGAGGATGCGCGTCGCCGTCGTCGGCGCGTCCGGCAAGACCGGGCGCGCGGCGGCCGACGCGCTGCTCGCGCGCGGCGCGGACGTCGTCCCGGTGGGGCGGGCGCAGTGGCCCGACCTCGCCGGGGCGCTGGCGGGGTGCGACGCGACCTACGTCGTCGCGCCCAACCTGCACCCCGACGAGCCGGCATTCGTCGCGGCCGTGCTCGACGCGGCCCGCGCGGCCGGCGTCGGACGCGTGGTGCACCACTCGGTGGCCTCGCCGTACGCGCCCGACATGCCCCACCACGTGGGCAAGGCCGCGGCCGAGGACGTCGTCCGTCGCAGCGGGCTGGCCTGGACGCTGCTGCAGCCGTGCGCGTACGTGCAGAACGTGGTGCCGGCGCTTCGCGCGCCCGAGCCGGTGCTCGACGTCGCCTACGACCCCGACGCGCTGTTCGGCATGGTCGACCTGGACGACGTCGGGCAGGCGGCCGCGACGGTGCTGCTCGACGACGGCCACCACGGCGCGACGTACGAGCTGGGCGGGCCGACGCTCGTCAGCGTGAACGACGTGGCCGCGGCGGCGTCGTCGGTGCTGGGCGTGGACGTCCCCGTCCGGCGCACCACCCCGCTGACGTGGCGCGCCGGCGTGGACGGGGTGGACCCGCGTGAGGCCGACTGGCTCGCCGCGATGTTCGCCTACTACGACGCCCACGGCCTGCCGACGGGCCCGCGTCCCCTCGCGTCGCTCCTCGGCCGCCCCGCCACGCCCCTCCTCGACACCCTCACCCGCGAGCTCGCCGCCCGCCCCTGACGTGGATCTCTGGATCGTGGTTGCCCGGGCCACCACGATCCAGAGACCAGCCACGATCCAGAGACTCTCGTCTGGGCAGATGTTGACGACGGATCGGGTGTTCGGGGTCAGGTGTTGCCCGTGCCGGTGGTCACACGGCGCCCGTAGGTTCGACGCATGCGCCTCGTGATCGCCCTCGGTGGCAACGCCATGACGGCGGCCGACGGCTCGGCCACCCCCGCCGACCAGCGTGCCGCCGTGCAGGAGGCGATGGAGTCCGTCGCCGACCTCGTCGTCGCCGGCCACGAGGTCGTCCTCACGCACGGCAACGGACCGCAGGTGGGCAACCTGCTGCTGAAGAACGAGCTCGCCGCCGACACCGTCGCACCCGTGCCGCTCGACTGGTGCGGCGCGCAGACGCAGGCCACCATCGGCATGCTCGTGCTCGACACCCTCGACGTCGCCCTCGCCGCACGCGGCTCGGACCGTCGTGCGGCGGCCCTCGTCTCGCGCACCCTCGTCGACGCCGACGACCCCGCGTTCGCCGAGCCCACCAAGCCCATCGGCCGCTACCTGCCCGAGGCGGAGGCCGCGCTGATGATCGAGCACGGCCAGCACTGGGTGGAGGTCGGCAGCCGCGGCTGGCGTCGCGTCGTCGGCTCCCCCGAGCCGCAGCGCATGCTCGACCTCGCCGCCGCCCAGGCGCTGATCGCCGACGGCTTCGTCGTCGTGTGCGCCGGAGGCGGCGGCATCCCCACCGTCCACGACCCGGGCACCGGCTACACCGGCGTCGAGGCCGTCATCGACAAGGACGTCGCGTCGGCGCTGCTCGCCGAGCAGGTGCGCGCCGACGCTCTCGTCATCGCCACCGACGTCGACGCCGCCGTCGTCGGCTGGGGCACCCCCGACGCCCGCCCGCTCGGCGAGCTCGACGCCGCCGAGATGCGGCGGATCGCCGCCGAGGGCCACTTCGCCGCCGGGTCCATGGGCCCCAAGGTCGAGGCCGTCACCCGCTTCGCCGAGCGGTGCGGCCGCGTCGGCGTCATCACCTCGCTGCCCCGCATCGCCGACGCCGTCGCCGGAACCGCCGGCACGCGCGTCGTCCCCGCCACCGTCACCGCTCCCTGAGCACCCACCCCGAAGGAAGGTCGTCATGCCCGCCGCCATCGAAGTCCGCAAGGTCCCGATCCACTCCGTCGCCGACGCCAGCGAGCTCGCGAAGCTCATCGACGACGGCGTCATGGAGGCCGACCGCGTCGTCGCCGTCATCGGCAAGACCGAGGGCAACGGCGGCGTCAACGACTACACCCGCATCATCGCCGACCGCGCGTTCCGCGAGGTCATCCAGTCCAAGGGCACCCGCTCGGTCGAGGACGTCAAGCAGATCCCGATCGTCTGGTCCGGCGGCACCGACGGCGTGATCAGCCCCCACGCGACGATCTTCGCCACCGTCGCGGACGAGAAGGCCACGAAGACCGACGAGCCGCGCCTGACCGTCGGCTTCGCGATGAGCGAGCAGCTGCTGCCCGAGGAGATCGGCCGCACGCCGATGATCACCAAGGTCGCCGACGCCGTGAAGGTCGCCATGGAGCGCGCGGGCATCACCGACCCCGCCGACGTGCACTACGTGCAGACCAAGACCCCCCTGCTGACGATCCACACCATCCGCGACGCCAAGAGCCGCGGCAAGGAGGTCTGGACCGAGCACACCCACGAGTCGATGGACCTCTCCAACGGCGTCACCGCCCTCGGCATCGCCGTCGCGCTCGGCGAGATCGAGATGCCCACCGACGCGGACGTCATGCACGACCGCAGCCTGTTCTCGGCCGTCGCCTCCTGCTCCTCGGGCGTCGAGCTCGACCAGGCGCAGGTCGTCGTGGTCGGCAACGCCCGCGGCGTCGGCGGCGACTACCGCATCGGCCACGCCGTCATGAAGGATGCCCTCGACGCCGACGGCATCTGGGACGCCATCCGCGACGCCGGCCTCGACCTGCCCGAGCGCCCCCGCACGGCCGACCTCGACGACCGCCTGGTCAACGTGTTCCTCAAGTGCGAGGCCAGCCAGGACGGCCAGGTCCGCGGACGTCGCAACGCGATGCTCGACGACTCCGACGTCCACTGGCACCGTCAGATCAAGGCCGCCGTCGGCGGCGTCACCGCCGCCGTCACCGGTGACCCGGCGGTCTTCGTCTCCGTCTCCGCCGCCCACCAGGGCCCCGAGGGTGGCGGCCCGGTGGCCGCCATCATCAAGGCCTGACGGCCGCACCTCCCACCGCCGAGTGGCGCAAGTTCGGGGTCGACACGCGCGACCCGGCCCGAACTTGCGCCACTCGGTCCTGGTTCTGCGCCACTCGGCGGGCAAGATGGGCCGATGACCGACGCACCGAAGGCGAAGGGCCCCGCGTCCTACTTCCCGTCCATCGAGAAGACCTACGGCCAGCCGATCGAGCACTGGCTGCAGCTCGTGCGGGACAGCCCGCTGGACAAGCACGGCGAGCTGGTCACGTGGCTGAAGACCGAGCACGGCATGGGCCACGGGCACGCCAGCGCGGTGGTCGCCCACGTCCTCAAGGGCTGACCGCCCGTTGACGCCGAGCCACGCCGAGGGTAGAAGGTAACTCCGAGTTACTTGTGAGTCACCGAGCCCGAGGAGCACGCCCGTGCGCGTCCTGGCCACCGTCACCACCACCGTCGCGCTGCTGCTCGCCGGGCTCACCACGCAGGCGACGCAGGCCGCGCCCGAGGACTTCTCCACCCCACCGGCGACGCTGACCGGCGCGCCCGGCGACGTCGTGCGGCAGGAGCCGTCGACGTTCTACCTCGACCCGCTCCGGGCGCTCAAGGCGCCGGCGAGCGTGCAACGGCTGATGTACGTGAGCCGCGGGGTGAAGGACGAGAAGATCGCCGTCACCGGCACCCTGCTCACCCCGAGGACGCCGTGGGTCGGACGCGGCAAGCGTCCGCTCGTGTCGTACGCCGTGGGCACCCAGGGCATGGCCGACCGGTGCGCGCCGTCGCGCCAGCTCGCGGCCGGCACCGAGTACGAGGGCGCGTTCGTCAAGGGCCTGCTCACCCGCGGGTACGCCGTCGTCGTCACCGACTACCAGGGCCTCGGCACGCCGGGCACCCACGCGTACGCCAACAGCCGCTCGCTCGGACGGTCGGTGCTCGACGCGGCCCGCGCCGCCACGCGCAGCAGCGTCGACCGCGTCGCGAAGGACGCGCCCGTGTTCGTCGCGGGCTACTCCGAGGGCGGTGGAGGTGCGGCCGGAGCGCTGGAGCAGCACGCGTCGTACGCACCCGACGTCAACCTCAAGGCGGGGTACGCCGGCGCCGTCCCGGCCGACCTCACGCGCGTCGCGCCGGGCCTCGACGGCTCGCTGTACGCGGCCTTCCTCGCCTACTCGGTGCTCGGCCTCGACGACCTCTACCCCGAGCTGCGCATCGGCGACCTCCTCACGCCCGCCGGACAGGCGAAGGTCGACTCCGCGGGCGAGACCTGCACGGCCGACGGCCTCGCGCCGTTCGCATTCACCCGCACCTCCACCCTCACCCGCGAGGGCAGGCCGGTCACCGACTACCTGTCGCGCCCCGACCTCGCGGCCGTCCTCGAGGGCCTGCGCCTCGGCAAGGGCCGCCCGGACGTGCCCGTCCTCGTCGCCCACACCACGCTCGACGACGTGGTGCCGTTCGCCCAGGACCGCGACATGGCGCGCGGCTGGTGCCGCAACGGGGCGACGGTGACGTTCGCGCCGGGCGTCGCACCGACCCACGTCGGCGGTGCGGTCGAGGCGTTCCCCAAGGCGTTCGCGTTCCTCGAGGCGCGCGTCGCCGGCGTGCGTCCGACGTCGAGCTGCGGGCGGTTCTGACCACACCCGATGACTTCGTCGCACCCGGCTGGTCTGATCTGGTGTGCCGCCGACGAGGGCGGACCCTGAACGAGGAGACACCGAGATGCGCGCAGTGACCGCCGGCCTGTTCCACTCCGTCGACGGCGTCGTCGAGGACCCGCACCTGTGGCAGTTCGACGCCTTCGACGAGGTCATGGGTCAGGAGATGGGCACGTTCATCTCCCGGGCCGACACCGTCGTGATGGGACGGGTCGGGTACGAGCAGTGGGCCGACCACTGGCCGAAGGTGGGCGACGACGACGGGTTCGGCACGTTCATCAACGCGGTGCCCAAGCTGGTGGCGTCGCGCACCCTCACCGGCGACCTGGCGTGGCAGAACGCCAGCCTGGTCGAGGGAGACCTGTTCGACGCGGTCCGCGCGCTCAAGCAGACCGAGGGCGGCGAGATCGCGGTCTGCGGCGGCATCACCATCGTCCGCGAGCTGTTGTTCGCCGGGCTGCTCGACCGCCTCACGCTGATGACCCACCCGGTGGTCGCCGGGTCGGGCCGCCACCTGTTCGAGCCGGGCGACCCCGTCACGCGGCTGACGCTCGACCGCTCGCTCACCACGCCCAAGGGCAACGTGGTGTCGGACTACTCAGTCAGCGCCTGACGTCGGACCCCGTCCGTCCGCGGGCTCAGCCGAGCACGGCCGGGTTCGCGACGTGCTCCGGCCGCTCGCCGCGCGCGTACCGCGCCGTGTCGTCGGCCAGGATCTGCGCGGCGCGCAGCGCGGTCTGCTTGCTCGCACCGGCCAGGTGCGGCGTGAGGACGAGTCCGGGGGTCGTCAGCAGGCGCGACCCCGCGGGGATCGGCTCCACCGGGTACACGTCGAGGGCCGCACCGAACAGGTGGCCGGCGTCCAGGGCGTCGCAGAGGGCGTCGTAGTCGAGCAGCGTGCCGCGGGCGCAGTTGACCAGCACCGCTCCCCGACGCATGCGCGCGATCTGGTCGGCCCCGATCATGCCGGCGGTCTCGGCCGTCGCCCGGGCGTGCAGCGTGACGACGTCCGACGCCGCGAGCAGCGTGTCGAGGTCGACGGGCTCGGCGAGCCCGTCGAGGCCGTCGGCGTCGACGAACGGGTCGTGCACCAGCACGCGTGCGCCGAACCCCTGGAGCATCCGCGCCACCCGGCGGCCGATCGCGCCGAACCCGACGAGGCCGACGGTGCTCGACCCGAGCTCGGGGCCCACGCTGTCGTAGGCGTAGTAGTCGCCCCGCCACGTGCCCGCGTGCAGGTCGGCGTCCGTGGCCGGGACGCGTCGGGCCGCCGCGAGGATCAGGCCGAGCGTGTGCTCGGCCGTCGCCGGCGCGTTGCGCCCGGGGGCGTAGGTGACGGTGACGCCGTGCGCGGTCGCCGCGTCCAGGTCGGCGTTGACCGGTCCGCCGCGGCTGACCCCGAACATCTTCAGGTCCGGGCACGCCGCGAGCACCCGCTTGGTCAGCGGCGCCATCTGGGTGAGGCACACCTCCACCCCCTCCAGCGCCTCGATCATCTGCTCCTCGGTGCCCGACGCCTCGTCCACCTCCCCGACCGGGCCGAAGGGCTCGAGGGGCCAGGGCAGGGTCAGCTCGCGCACCTGCGTCTCGCGCTCGACGGCGTCGCGGACGGCCTCGGCGAGCAGCGAGCTCAGGACGAAGTGGTCGCCGGCGGCGAGGACGGTGAGGCTCATGGCTGGGACACCTTCGGTTCGAGGGGGCGGTTCAGTTCGAGGAGCGCGGCGGGGCCGTCGTCGCGCGGGCGCACGCGGGTGAGCGCGACGTTGCCCAGCGAGGGCAGCACGCGCCGGTAGTCGCGGAGCGGGATGCCCGTCAACCGGCACAGGGCCAGCCGGATGGCGGTGCTGTGGGCGACGACGAGGACCGTGCCGTCCGGGTGCGCCCGGGCGGCGTCGTCGAGCGCGGCGACGAACCTGGACGCGACCGCGTCGAGGGGCTCGCCGCCGGGCAGCGGGTGCGCGACCGGGTCGTGGACGAACGCCGCCCGCGCCTCGGGGAACTCGCGCTCCATCTCCTGCGACGTCAGGCCCTCGCCCCGTCCGAAGTGTGCCTCGGTGAGCCGCGGGTCGACGTGGGCCTCCAGGCCGGTGGTCCCGGTGCACGCGTCCGCAGTCTTGCGGGCGCGCGACAGCGGCGAGCACCAGACGGCGTCGAGGCCGGCGGTCGCGGCCCAGGCGCCCAGCGCGTCCGCCTGCCGCACCCCGGCGGCAGTGAGGTCGACGTCGCTCGATCCCGCGTAGCGGTTCTCGGCGTGCCACACGGTCTGGCCGTGGCGGACCAGCACCAGCTCGGTCATCGGTCCGCCCGCTTCCGTGCGTGGGCCGCGACGTCGGGGTCGAGCCACCCCCGTTCCTCGAGCTGGTCGACGAGCGCGACGTACCCCGGCACCAGGCGGTCGCGCGAGGTCCTCGGGGAGAAGGTCCGCGACGAGCCCGTCATCGCCGCGGCGAGCGGAGCCGGGTCGCCCTCGCCGCCGGCGGCCAGCACGGCCATGCCGAGCGCCGGCGTCGCATCGGCCGGCACCCGGACGTCCCGTCCGAGCACGTCGGCGCGCAGCTGGCACCAGTAGTCGTTGCCGCTCGCGCCGCCGGTGAGCACCACGTCGCCGTCGAGCGGCGCGCCGAGCAGGTCGAGGTAGTCGTAGCAGAGCCGCTCGACGTGGGCGACGCCCTGCAGGACCGACGCGAAGCGGTCGGCGTCGCCGTCCACCCGGCCGATCTCGAACGCCCGAGCCGCCGGCGCCACGAACGGGAAGCGCTCGCCCTCGGAGACCAGCGGGTAGGTGAGGCAGGACGACGGCTCGTGGGCGCGCGCACCGTCGGTCAGCGCGTCGAGGTCGGCGCCGGGGAACAGCGACGGGACGACGCCCGCGCCGCTGCTCGACGCGCCACCGGGGAGCCAGCGGCCGGCGGGGCCGCGGTGCGAGTAGACGACGCCGTTCGGGTCGGCGAGCGGTGCGGCGGTGACGCCCTTGAGGACCAGGGTGGTGCCGAGGACGCTGTTCCAGCTGCCGACGTCGACGACGCCCGCCCCGAGCTGGCTGGCGCACCCGTCGGTCGTGCCGGCCACCACGGGCGTGCCCGCAGGGATCCCGGTCGCCTCGGCGCCGGCCTCGCCGACCTGGCCGAGCCGCGAGCCCGGCGGGACGAGGTCGGGCAGCACGTCGTCGGGCACCCCGAGCCGGTCCATCACCTCGCGCGGCCAGCAGCCGCCCCTCAGGTCGGCACCGGTCTTGAGCGCGTTGCTGAGGTCGGTGGCGACGGGACGGCCGACGAGCCGCCGGTTGACCACGTCGACCTGGTGCGCGAGACGGACCGGGCCGGCGTCCGCGGTGACCCGGCGCGTGTCGAGCAGCCACAGCAGCTTGGGCAGCCCCCACGAGACCTGCATCCGCTGGTAGCCGAGCGACGACCAGACCTCGGCGCCGGCGGCATTGACGGCGGCCGCCTGGGCGGGCGCTCGGGCGTCGTCGTACATCAGACCGGGCGTGAGGGGTGTCCCGGCGTCGTCGGTGAGCAGCACCGTGCCCGAGGTCCCGTCGGTGGCGACGCCACGCACCGTCGACGAGTCGACGTCGGCCGTCGCGTGGCGCGAGGCCTCGCACACCGCGGTCCACCACTGCTCGGGGTCCTGCTCGTGGCGGGGTCCGTCGCGGTGGCTCGTCAGCGCGCTCGAGCCGCGGCCCACGACCTCCCCGTCGCCGCGCACCGCGATCACGCGCACGCTCTGCGTGCCGAGGTCGATGCCGATCCAGGTGCTCCCGGGGTCGCTCATGCCCGGACCTGCTCGTCGTGACGGCGTCGCTCGCCGAGCAGCGCCCACGACGGCGCGGCCTGCTCGCGCAGCCCCACCAGGTCGGCGTAGAGGCCGTCGTACACCGCGTGCGCCTCCGGGTCGGGGTCGAAGGAGCGTCCGAGCACGACGTCGGGCGCGGTCACGCCGAGGGCCCGGGCCGCGACGAGGTAGGCCCCGCGGGCGCCCACCTCGGTGTCCTCGGTGCGGGTGACGCGGACGCCGGTGACGTCGGCGATGGTCTGCGTCCACACGTCGTTGACGGCCCCGCCGCCGCACACGCGCAGGTCGGTGACGGGCGTCGAGCACGTCTCGAGGCAGTCGCGGACGACCAGCGACAGGCCCTCGACCACCGCGCGCGCCACGTGGGCGGGCCCGTGCGCGAACGAGATGCCGTGCAGCACCCCGCGCGCGTCGGCGTCCTGGAACGGCACCCGCTCACCGGCCGACGAGAGGTAGGGGAGCAGCACGAGGCCGTCGGCGCCCACGGGTGCCTCCAGCGCCAGCGCGCCGAGGTCGGCGGGGTCGTCCAGCCCGAGCAGCGAGCAGGCCCAGCGGATCACCTCTCCCCCGGCGAAGGTCGGGAACGCGCGCACCCACCGGCCGGGCAGGCCCGAGGCGACCGTGATCCCGGTGGGGCGCTCGGACGTGGGGACCTCGTCGACGAGCACCTCGGTGCACAGCGTCGTGCCGAGGATGCAGCACCCCCGGCCCGTCTCGACCGCGCCGGAGCCGAGGGCGGTCGCGACGATGTCGTAGGGGGCGAGGACCACCGGCACCCCGGCGGGCAGGCCGAGGCGGTCGGCCACGTCGGGCGCGAGCGGCGCGGACCGGTCGTCGTCGCGGACCACCGGCGGCAGGAGCCGGCGCGCCCACTCCAGGTCGAACAGCCGCAGCAGCTCGTCGGAGTAGGTCAGCGAGCCGAGGTCGAGGAAGGGCGCGGACGCGTCCGAGGTGTCGACGACGCGCAGACCGGTGAGGCAGGCGTGGACCCAGCCACCGCACGTCAGCGACAGGTCCGAGGCCTCGAGCCGGGCCGGGTCGTGCTCGGCGAACCAGGTGAGGATCGCGTGGGCGATCCCCGACGACCCGAGGTTGGCGTTCAGGGCGAACGCGGCGTCCAGCTGCCCGCCGCGCTCCCAGGCCGAGATCGTCGACGCGGCCCGTCCGTCGTTCCAGAGCACCGCCGTGCCCGTCGGCCGGCCGCTGCGGTCGACGAGCCACACCCCGTCGCCCTGGGCGGTCACCGCGACGGCCTCCACCTCGCCGTCGAGCTGGCGCGCCACCTCGGTCACGGCCGACGCGACCGCGTCCCAGACCGCGTCCATGTCCTGCTCGGAACGGCCCGCGACGGGGTGCAGCACCTCGGTCGGACGGCGCACCACGACGTCCTCGTGGCCCTCGGTGCCGTACCCGACGACCTTGATCATCGTGGTGCCCGCGTCGATGCTGATCACGCTCACGGCGTCCTCCTCGTGCACTCGTCGTCCGCCATGCTCACGCCCTGCCGTGCGACGCGCGGGTGCGGCGCGCCGCGGAGTCGAGCGCGACCGCGAGCATCAGCACGGCGCCGGTCACCATGAAGCGGAACGACGAGTCCAGGCTCAGCAGCGTCAGGCCGCTGGAGATCGACTGGATGACGAGCACGCCCAGCAGCGCCGCGAAGGCGGTGCCGCGTCCACCGAACAGGCTGGTGCCGCCGATGACGGCCGCGGCGATGGCGTTGAGGTTGACGTCGCCGCCTCCGCTGCTCTGGTTGGCCGCGGCGAGGCGCGCCGCCGCCAGCACGCCGCCGAGCGCCGCGAACGACGTGCAGAGCACGAAGCACGAGGTGTACACGAGCTTGACGTTGATGCCCGCGCGGCGGGCTGCCTCGACGTTGCCCCCGACCGCGTACACCGAGCGTCCCCACTTGGTGCGCGACAGCAGGTAGTGCATCACCAGCACGAGGCCGACGAAGAGCACGAACATCCAGCCCACGCCGCGCGTCCGGTTGAGGTAGAAGACCACGAAGCCGAGCGCGACGAGCAGGGCGCCGCTGCGCAGGGCGAGGTCGGACGTGCTGCGGTGGGACAGCCCGGCCGCGGCGCGCTTGCGGGCGTGGGCGAGACCGCTTAGCAGCAGGCCGCCGGCGGCGAGGACGACCAGCACGTAGGACAGCCACGGCGGCACGAACCAGAGCTGGGCGAACTTCACCAGGCCGGAGTCGAACGGCAGGTTGATCGAGCCCTGCGCGCCGAGCAGGTACAGCTGCAGGCCGAGGAAGCCCAGCAGGCCGGCGAGCGTGATGACGAAGCTGGGCACGCCGAACCGGTTGAACATCAACGAGTAGGCCCAGCCGATCACGGCCCCGGCGAGGACCGCGGCGGCGATCGCCACGAAGACCGGCAGGCCCTTGTCGACGAACAGGATCGCCACGACGGCCGACGCCAGGCCGCTCACCGAGCCGACCGACAGGTCGATCTGGCCCACGAGCAGCATGAAGACGACCCCGAGGGCGATGATGCCGACGCTCGCGCACTCGAGCGTCAGGTTCACCAGGTTGGCGCTGGACAGGAAGATCGGGTTCAGCACCTGGAGCACCGCCCAGATCACCACGAGGCCGGCGACGACCGGCAGCACGCCGAGGTCGCCGTCCTTGATCCGGCGCACCTGCGCGTCGATGGTGCCGCGGATCCCGCTGGACTGCCGCAGGCGCTCGTCCTGCAGGTCCGTCGCGACGGCGGTCTTCTCCGAGGGCTGGTCGGTGGTGGTCACGCGTGTGCTCCTTCGCTCGTGCTGCCCGTGCCGTCGTCCGGGGACGGCCCCCGTCGACGCGAGGCCCGCTGGGACACCGCGTTGTCGGTGGCGCCCGTGATGGCGGCGATGATCTCCTCGCTGGAGACGTCCTTGACGTCGAAGACGCCGTTGTTGCGGCCGAGACGCAGGACGGCGACCTTGTCGGCGACGGCCCGCACGTCCTCCATGTTGTGGCTGATCATGATCACGCCGAGACCCCGCTCGCGGAGGCGCTCGACGAGGTTCAGCACCTCGGCGGTCTGGGCCACGCCGAGCGCGGCCGTGGGCTCGTCGAGGATGATCACGCGCGGGTCGCCGATGAGCGAGCGCGCGATCGCGACGGTCTGGCGCTGCCCGCCCGACAGCGACGCCACGGGGATGCGGACCGTCGGGATCTTGGCCGACAGCTGACGCAGCAGCTCCCACGACCGCACCTCCATCGCCACGTCGTCCAAGCGCAGCGCGTTGATCTCGCGTCCGAGGAACAGGTTCTCGATCACGTTGAGGTTCTCGCAGAGCGCGAGGTCCTGGAAGACGGTCGCGATGCCAAGGCCCTGCGCCGTGGCGGGGTTGTCGATCGTGACCGTGCGCTGCTCGAAGGTGATGGTGCCGGAGGTGGGCGCGTGCACCCCCGCCAGCACCTTGACGAGCGTGGACTTGCCGGCGCCGTTGTCGCCGACGACGGCGACCACCTGGCCGGGGGCGACGTCGAGGTCGACGTCGGTGAGCGCCGCGACGGCGCCGAAGGTCTTGGAGATGGATCGCAGCGACAGCACGCTCGTCCCGGCGGGCGCGCTCGCAGGTGCGGTGGGGGTCATGGGTGCCTCAGGTGGCTCGGTCGGACTGGGGGTGGGCCGGGCGGGCCCCCGCGGACGGCGGGGACCCGCCGTTCGTCAGCTGATGCCGAGCTCGGTGCACGCCTTGGCATACTCGCCGGTGCACACCTTGGACGCCTCGAGGGCGCCGGAGTCGAAGAGCGCGGCCTTGATGTTCTCGCGCGTGACGACCTCGGGGGTGAACAGCTGCGACGGGGTGTCGAACAGCGTCGCCTTGCCCTTGGGCGTCTTGCCCTGCGCGAACTCCCAGGCCACCTCGGCCGCCGCCTCGGCGACGGTCTTGATGGGCTTGGAGATGGTGTTGTACTGGTCGCCGGCCAGGATCCGCTGGGCGGCGGCGAGCTCGGCGTCGTTGCCGGTGACCGGCGGGACGGGGACGCCCGCGGCCTTGAACGCGGCGATCGCGCCACCGCCGGTGCCGTCGTTGGCCGCCACGACGCCGGCGATCTGGCCCGGGAACCGGGTGATCTGACCGCTGACCCAGCTCTGGGCCTTCTCGGGCTGCCAGTCGGGCGTGTCGTACTCGGCGAGCAGCTTGATGCCGCTGGGGTCGACCGCGCTGTGGATGCCCTTCTTGATCAGGCCGGCGGCGGCGTCGGTGGGCGAGCCGTTGACCTCCAGGATCCCGCCCTCGGCACCGCTCTTCTTCAGCTCGTCGACGAGCGACTGCGCGATCAGCGCGCCGATCTTCTCGTTGTCGAACGAGACGTAGTAGTCGGCGGGGATCTTGGGGATCGGACGGTCGTAGGCGATGACCGGGACGTCCTGGCTCTGCGCGGTCTGGACGATCGTGGCGGCGGCCGCCGAGTCGACCGGGTCGATCACCAGCGCCTTGATGCCCTGGGCCAGCGCGGAGTCGGCCTGCTGCTGCTGCTTGGAGGCGTCGGAGTCGGCGTTCTGGTAGATCACCTCGCAGCCCGGGCAGAGCTCGGCGATCTTCTTCTTGAACAGCGGGCTGTCGTACTGCTCGTACCGCGTCGAGGCGAGGTCGGGCATGAGGAACGCGATCTTCGCGTCCTCGGCACCGCCGCCGCTGCCGGCGTCGCCGCCCGAGCCGGAGCCGCAGGCGCTGAGGGCGAGGGTCGTGGAGAGCGCGGCGGCGACGAGCGCCGCCACGCGGGTGCGGGGGTTGGTCACGGTGGACTCCTTCGTCACTGCTGTCGGTGGGCGTTCCGGCGCCGGCCTGCGCCGGCACGTGCCACCGCCGATCGGCCGAGGCCGGTCCGGGTGACGTCAGTCGCAGTAGATCGCTGCTGCACATATGTCCAGCACAATCGTTCTGAGACGTCACGCGCAGCGGTCTGCGACGATGTGACGCGACATGGACGCACTGGAGCTGACCCCCGGCCCCGACGGACCCGAGCCGGTCGGACGCGACGCCAACCGCTTCGCCCCGGAGGTGATGTACGCGGCCGCGTCGCTGTACTACCTGGAGGACGTCACGCAGGCCGGCGTCGCCGAGCGGCTCGGCGTCAGCCGCGCCACGGTGAGCCGCATCCTCACCGAGGCGCGACGACAGGGCATCGTCACGATCTCCGTGCACCGTCCGGACGGCGACGAGGCCCTGGCCTCCGACGTCGCCGAGGCGCTGGGGCTGCACGCCGTCTTCGTCGTGCCCGAGGTCCAGGGGACCCAGCTCGGCCCGTGGCTCGCCCCGGGGGTCGCGCGGGCGCTGGCGGGCGTCGGCCTCGAGCCCGGCGACGTCCTGCTGGTGTCGTCGGGCCGCACGGTCTACGAGTGCGCGCTCGAGGAGCGCACCCGGCTCCCCGGGGTGGTGGTCGCGCCGGCCGTCGGCGGCCAGGAGGACCCCCAGCCCTGGTTCCAGACCAACGAGACGACCCGCGTGCTCGCCGAGCGCACCGGCGGTCGCCCGAGCTACCTCTACGCCCCCGCGCTGCCCGGGCGCGAGCTGTTCGAGTCGCTGCACCGCGACCCGACGTTCCAGCGGATCACCACGCTGTGGACGCGGGCCCGCTGCGCGCTGGTGGGTGTCGGCTCCGCCCCGCTGACCCGGACCTCGCTCCCCTCGTTCGTCCCCTCCGACGCGCCCTCGCTGCGCCGCGCCGTCGGGGACGTCTGCTCGCGCTTCTACGACCGCGACGGCGAGCCGGTCGACTACCCCGGCAGCGAGCGCATCGTCGCGACCGGGCTCGACGACCTGCGCCAGATCCCCGACACGATCGCGGTCGCGGTCGGCGAGGACAAGGTCCTGTCGATCGTCGCCGCGGCCCGCGGCCGCTACTTCAACCAGCTCGTCACCGACGCCGCCACGGCCCACCGCCTGCTCCGCCAGACACGCGGGAGCTGACCGGCGGGTCCCGCCGTGTCGTCGGGGCTAGGTTGACCTGATGGTCGGGCTCGGACGGGAGGACCGGTGACGGACGGCAGCGCCGAGGAGCGCGAGCGGATCGTCGCCGCGGCGCACCGGTCGTTCCTCGCGCGGGGGTACCTCCTGACCACGATCGGCGACATCGCCGCGGACGCCGAGGTCGAGCTGCGCAGCGTCTACAGCGCGTTTGGGTCCAAGGTGGGCGTGCTGTCGGCCGTCCAGGACGAGGCGGTGGTCGGCGACGCGCAGCCCGTCCCCCTGCTCGACCGCGACTGGGTCACCGAGCTGGCCGACCTCGAGCCCGCCGCGGCGCTGCACAGCGTGGTGACGAACGTCGCCGCGGCGGTCGAGCGGGCGTCCCCGGTGCACCAGGTGGTCTCGGGTGCCGCGTCCGACCCCGGCGTCGGCGAGCTGCTCGACCTCCTGCACGCGCAGCGGACCGAGACGTGCCGGCGGCTGGCCGAGCTGGTGGCCCCGGCACCAGAGCTCGTCGACCAGCTCGCCGACACCCTGTACGGCGTGCTCAGCCTCGAGACCTACCACCTGCTCGTGGTCCGACGCGGGTGGTCGCGGTCGCGCTGGGAGGCGTGGGCCGAGCGCTGCCTGACCGCCGGGCTGGCGGCGCCCTGAGCACGCGGGGCGTCGATAGCATGCGCCGATGACCACGCCCCGTCCCGACGACGTCGACGACCTGCGCGACCGCGCGGTCGCCACGCTGCAGGCGCTGGTCCGCATCCGGACCGTCTCGCACGCCGACCCCGCCCAGCGCGACGAGGCCCCGTTCGTCGCGTTCGCCGACGAGCTCCGCCGACGGCTCCCGCTGCTGCACCAGCACCTCGAGCTCACCACCCTGCCCGGGCACGCGCTGCTGTTCCGGTGGCGCGGACGCAGCTCGGACCGACCTGTCGTGCTGATGGCGCACGTCGACGTCGTGCCGGTGGCCGAGGACGCGCCGTGGCAGCATCCCGCGTGGGACGCCACGGTGGTGGACGGTCACGTGTGGGGACGCGGCACCCTGGACGACAAGGGGCCCCTGGTGTGCGTCGTCGAGGCCGTCGAGCGTCTGCTCGCGCGCGGGTTCGTCCCCGCGCAGGACGTGTGGCTGTCGTTCGGCACCACCGAGGAGGTGTCGGGCGAGACCGCCGGCCTCGCCGTCGACGAGCTCGAGCGCCGCGGCGTCGAGCCGTGGTTCGTCGTGGACGAGGGGGGCGCCGTGGCGCACGACGCGTTCCCGGGCATCGCGCCGCCGCTCGGCGTGGTCGGCGTGACCGAGAAGGGCACCACCACCCTCGAGCTGCGGGTCGACGGCCGCGGCGGGCACGCGTCCACGCCGTCGCGGATGGACGCCGTCGCCCGCCTGGCCCGCGCCGTCGTGCGGCTCGACCGCAGCCCGCTGCCGGCGTCGGTGCCCGCCCCCACGATCGAGCTGTTCCGCCGGATCGCACCGCACGCCCCGCCGCCGCTGCGGCCGCTGCTGGCCAACGCCGCGCGACTGCGACCGGTGGTCGCGCGGGCGCTCGTCGCCGCCGGCCCGGAGACGGCGGCGATGGCGCGCACCACCGTCGCCGTCACGACGCTGTCCGGCTCGCCCGCGCACAACGTCCTGGCCTCGACGGCCCGCGCCGGCGTCAACGTGCGCGTGATGCTGGGCGACACGGTGGCCGGCGTCGTGGAGCACCTGCGCCGCGCGATCGGCGACGACCAGGTGCAGGTGAGCGTCGTCGACCCCGGCGAGGCGAGCCCGCTGTCGCCCGTCGACGACGACGCCTTCCGGCTGCTCGAGCGGACGATCGGCGCGCAGTTCCCCGAGGCCGTCGTCACGCCCTACGTGATGATGGCCGCCACCGACTCGCGCTTCTTCACCCGGATCTGCCCCCGCGTCTACCGCTGGTCGCCGCTGCGGATGACCAAGGCCCAGCGGCAGTCGATCCACTCCTACGACGAGCACGTCGGCGTCGACGACCTCGCCGACGGCGTGCTCTGGTACGAGCGACTGATCGAGGCGCTGACGTGAGCGCGGGCCGCACCACGTCGACCGTGCCGGGGCTCTGGACGATCGTCGGCTTCCTCGTCGCGGTCGAGGTGGCCAGCGGCGTGCTGCAGGGCTACTACACGCCGATCGTCCCCCAGATCGCCGACCACCTGGGGATCCAGGACGCGAGCTTCAACTGGTTCGAGGCCGCCCAGCTGCTCGTCTCGGCACTCGTCGTGCCGGTGCTCTCCCGCCTCGGCGACCTGGTCGGGCACCGCACGGTGCTGCTGCTGTCGACGGCCGTCACCGCGCTCGCGTCGTGGGCGCTGGCGTTCACCCCGTCGTTCTCGACGTTCCTGGTGGCCTGGGCGATCCAGGGCTTCTACGTGCTGTGGCTGCCGCTCGAGGTGAGCATCATCCACCGCCGCACCGCGCACACCGGGCAGCAGTCGCGGCTCACCCGCCGCGCGGCCGGCTTCCTGGTCGCCGCGCTCGAGCTCGGTGTGATCGCCGGCGCGCTGACCAGCGGCGCGATCGTGGAGTCCACCTCCATGCAGGTGGTGCTCGCTCTCCCCGCGGTCGCGGTGACGCTGTGCCTGGTGGCGGTGTGGTTCGGCGTCGCCGACACCGAGCCGATGGCCGAGGGGAGGGTCGACTGGACCGGCTTCGGGCTCGTCACCGTCGCGCTCGCGGTGCTGATGGGCGGGCTCGTGCTGATCCGCCTCGACGGGCCGGGCAGCCTCGTCGCGTGGGGCGTCCTCCTGCTGGGCGTGGCGGCGTTCGTCCCGTTCGTGCGGGCCGAGCTGCGCCACCCCGATCCGCTCGTCGACGTCCGGCTGCTCGCGACGCCCGGGCAGTGGCCCGTGCAGCTCACCGCCTTCCTGTTCGGCATGTCCGTGCTCGGTGCCCAGATCCCGTTGTCGACCTACGCCCAGACCGACCCCGACGTCGTGGACTACGGGCTGGGCGCGTCGGCGTCGTTCGTGTCGACGCTGATCGGGCTCTACGTCGTGACGATGGTGGCCGGAGCCCTGCTCCTCCCGGTGGCCTCACGGTTGCTGGGACCGCGCGACGCGCTGCTGGCGGCGTGCCTGCTCGTCGCCCTCGGGTACGCGCTGTGGATCCCCTTCCACGACAGCACCGTGCAGGCGTTGGTGAACATGGGCGTCGCGGGCGTCGGCTCGGGCGCCCTCGTCGCCGCGCTGCCCGCTGCGGCCGCCGCCGCCGCTCCGGCCGACCGCACCGGCTTCGCCACCGGCATGACCAACACGACCAAGACCATCGGCGGCGCGATCGCGTCCAGCATCTTCGCGATCGCGCTGTCCGCCACGGGCAGCATCGACACCGAGGGCTCGGTGACCGCGCCGCTCGGCGGGTACCTGGTCGTCTGGGGCGTGTGCTCCGCCTCGGCCCTGCTCGCCGCCGCCAGCCTGCTCGCGGTGCCACGCCGCTCGTTCAGCGACCCGGCTGAGACGTCCCACCCGTCCCCGATCTGACGGGTTCGCGGGGTTCGGACGGCCGGGAACCCCGCCAACCCATCGGATCGCGGACGGGAGGGACGCGCCGCCGGTGCCGGCTCAGCCGTGGTGCGGCTCGCCGGTGACCTGGTGGTCGGCGTGGTTCAGGCCCTCCTGGACGAGCCGCTCGAGGTGGCCGCCGGGCAGGCTGTAGAGCACCCGCCGTCCGTCCTTGCGGGTGCGGACGAGGCCTGCGAGTCGCAGCTTGGACAGGTGCTGGCTCACCGAGGTGCGCGCGGCACCGGTCTGCTCCACGAGCGTGCCGACGTCGGCCGGACCGTGCGTGAGCGACCACAGCAGGTGCAGCCGGGTGGGGTCGGACAGCATCTGGAACACCCGGGCCGCCTGGTCCAGGCGTTCGGCGGTCGGCCGGTCGCCGTGGTGCAGGCTCGCGTCGTCGCGCGCCGGCTCGGAGGTCATGGGGTCAGTGTGCCGCAGCCGCCGCCCTCGACGGCGCGGACGACCCCGCGGCCGGCCAGCTGACCGCCGCGACCGCGAGCCCCACGGCCCCGACGGCGGCGAGCAGCAGCGCGGCCACCGGGACCCCGGCGGCCGCACCGACCCACCCGGCCACCGGGTACGTGATCAGGTAGCAGGCGTGCGAGAGGGAGAACTGCGCGGCGAACACCGCCGGCCGCTCGGCCTCGCGGCTGTGACGGCGCAGGAGTCGGGCCGACGGCGTCAGCACGGCGGACGTCGCCGCTCCCAGCACCGCCCACAGCACCAGGACGAGCGGCCACGACGACGCCGGCACCACGGCGAGAAGCGGGCCCGAGACCGCGACCCCGACCACGAGCACCGCCGCAGCCGGCATCATCACCGTGCGCTCGGCGACCCGGTCCAGCACCCGGGGCAACGCGAGGGCGACGATCATCGACCCGGTGCCGTAGGCGGCCAGCGCTGCGGCGACCGCGGAGTCGTCCCGCCCGAGGAGCTGCCTGACCACCACGACGGTGTCGACGAGCACGAGCGCCGTCGCCGCGGCGACCACGAGGTCGAGGGCCAGGAGCGCCCGCAGCTGCGGCACCGCCCAGAAGGTCCGGGTGCCCCGCGTGACTCGGGAGGCGAACCGCTCCTCACGGGGCGGCACGGGCACGTCGGGCAGGCGGGTGGTCACCACCAGCAGGGCTGACGCGACGAATCCGGCGACGGTGCCGACGAAGAGCCCGTGGTAGCTGACCACGGTCAGCAGGAGGCCGGCCAGCACCGGGCTCAGCAGCGACTCCAGGTCGTAGGCGAGCCTCGAGAGCGACAGGGCGCGCGTGTAGTCGCGCTCGTCCGGCAGCACGGCCGGGATCACGGCCTGGAACGCGGGCGTGAAGGTGGCCGAGGCCGCCTGCAGCACGACCACCAGGACGTACACCTGCCAGACCGCGTCGACGAACGGCAGCAGCAGCGCGACGCCCGCGCGCACGACGTCCGCGCCGACGAGCAGGACCCGCCGGGGCACCGGCTCGGCCACCGTGGCGACCAACGGGGAGACGACGACGTAGGCCGCGATCTTGATCGTCAACGCGGCGCCGAGGACGGCCGACGCCGACCGGGGCGCGAGGTCGTAGGCCAGCAGCCCGAGCGCGACGGTGAGCAGCCCCGTCCCCACGAGGGCGACCACCTGCGCGGTGAGCAGGTGCCGGTAGGTCCGGTTCGCCCACACCCGTCGCATCGCCACGCTCCGTCCGCCCACGTCGGCGACCCGGTGTCGCCGCGGACAAACGTAGCATTATGTGCACAGGTGTGCACATGACAGGTCAACCGAGGGGCAGCACCAGCAGCTTGCCGGTCGTCCGGCGACCCTCGAGGTCGTCGTGGGCGCGGGCGGCGTCGGCGAGCGGGTACGTCCCGCCGACGGTGACCGTCACCGAGCCGTCGCGCACCCAGCCCAGGACGCGACCGGCGCGCTGGAGCAGCTCGTCGCGCGTGACGACGTGGTCGACGACGGTGGGCCGGGTGAACCACAGCGACCCGCCGGCGTTGAGGCGCTTGGCCTCCACCGGCGGCACCGGGCCGCTGGCCTGGCCGTAGAGCGCGTAGACGCCGCGGCGGCGCAGGCTGTCCAGGCTCGCGTCCTGGGTGGTGCGGCCGACACCGTCGTACGCGACCGCCACCCCGCGTCCGTCGGTGAGGCGGCGGACCTCCGCGGCCACGTCCTCACGGGTGTAGTCGACGACGTGCACCGCGCCCGCGGCGCGGGCGGCGTCGGCCTTGGCCTGCGTCGAGGTGGTGCCGATGACGCGCGCGCCGAGCATCGTGCAGATCTGGGTGAGCAGCAGGCCCATGCCGCCTGCCGCGGCGTGCACGAGGACGTCGTCGCCGGCCTGCACCGGGTAGGTCGAGAAGGTGAGGTACTCGGCGGTGACGCCCTGCAGCATCACCGCGGCCGCGGTGCGGTCGTCGACGTCGTCCGGCACCGGGACGCACCGCTCGGCGGGCACCAGCACCTGCTCGGCGTAGCCCGCGCCGGGCACCATCAGCCAGGCGACGCGGTCGCCCACCGCGACGTCGGTGACGTCGGCGCCCACGGCCGAGACCGTGCCCGCGCCCTCCGACCCGGCGACGAAGGGCGTGTCCATGTCGTAGACGCCGCTGCGCTGGTAGACGTCGATGAAGTTGACGCCCGCCGCGGCGACGTCGACGCGCACCTCGTCCGCACCCGGCTGCGGCTCGGGACGGTCCTGGACCTCCAGCACGTCGGACCCACCGGCCCGCGTGACGACGACTGCGCGCACGCCCGACTCCTCCCAGCACCGCGACCGACCCGTTCGGCCGTCGCGGCCATCGTGCCACCGTCCGGCAGGCGACGGGCGGCGCTCAGTCGAGCGACGGGGGCAGGCCGAACGCCGCGAAGTGCTCGACACCGATGAACGAGGTGACCTCGCTGACGAGGTCGTCGCGCAAGGTGAGCACGTTGATCGCCCACGCGTCGTGCGGACCGTCGTCGCCGGGCCGCAGGTACGACGCGACGGCGGGCTGCCCGTTGGCCTCGACGACGCGGTGGCGCCAGCTGCCGCAGGACCCCAGGGGGACGGCCACAGCGAACGCGGTGACGTCGGCCAGCCCCGCGTACCAGTGCGGCAGCGGCGGCATCGACCACGTGACGTCCTGCGTGAGCAGTGCGACCAGTGCGTCGGCGTCACCGCGCTCCAGCGCGCTCGCGTAGCCGGCGACGACCTCGCGCACGCGGTCGTCGTCGACGAGGCGCAGCGTCTGCTGCTGGCTGCGCGGGGGCACCCTGGTCGCGACCACCGCGCGCGCCCGCTGCAGCGCGCTGTTGACCGAGGCCACCGAGGTGTCCATGACGTCGGCGATCTCCGCCGCCGAGTACCCGAGCACCTCGAACAGCAGCAGCGCCGCCCGCTGGTTGCCCGGCAGGTGCTGCAACGCCGCGACGAAGGCCAGCTCGACCGACTCGCGCTGCTCGAGCCGCTCCTCGGCGGCCATCGCGTCCGCGAGCCCCGACGACGGGTAGGGCCCGAGCCAGGCGACGTCGGTCGACGGACGCTCGACGGCCACGACCCGGTCGCTCGACGGGCCGAGGTCGACCGGCAGCGCGCGTCGCCCCCGGCTGCGGAGCGCGTCGAGGCACGTCCGGGTGGAGACGGTGTACAGCCAGCGGCGCACCGAGCTGCGGCCCTCGAACCCGTCGAGGCCGCGCCACGCGCGCAGCAGCGCGTCCTGAAGCGCGTCGTCGGCGTCGTGCGTGGAGCCGAGCA
>NZ_JBMGQR010000052.1:0-32385 GCF_049059935.1 Solicola agrisoli
ACGTCGGCTCGGGCCTGTCGCTCACCGCCGGCGACACCAAGGTCGAGCTGACCAACCTCAACGTCGACCCGGGCGTCAGCCGTGTCTACGGCGACGTGTCGGTCAACGGCAAGGTCGCCGTGCAGTCGGCGTACCTGTTCACCCTCGACGGCCGCACGCTGAACCCGTTGACCACCGAGGGCGACACCGCCGTCCTCGAGGGCACCCAGGTCAAGATCTCGCCCGTCGCCGCCGAGCTGCTGAACTCGACGTTCAACACCGACGCCGTCACCGCCGACCTCCTGGTCGGCGTCGCGAAGATCACTGTCAACACCACCCCGGCCAGCTGAGGCCACACATGAGCTTGCGGGCGCATTGATTCCTTTTCTCCGCCCGTGAGGGGGTGACCGAGCACGTCGCACGCTGTGCGGCGTGCTCGGCCGTGCATCCGGCGCCGCATCTGAGGCTGGGCCGGAGCAGGTGGGGGCCGGGTTGGTGTGGTGACTGGACGGCCCCCACGCAACCCCACCCCTGTTCCCCTCCGATGTCTTCACACCTGGGAGCCGGCATTGACCGACGACCTGCGCATCAGACGCGCCGCCGAAACCGACGATGGCCAGCTCGCTGCGATCGCCTACGACACCTGGTCTTTTGAGACCGCAGTCGGGCCTTTGCCCGACGCCGCTGCTCCGTTCTTCGATGAACGCCCGGGGGTCACCGTCGCGACCACCCTCGTGGCATTCCTTCCCGAGGCCGTAGCCGGGTACGTCGCCATCTCACCAGGGCCTGACACGAGCCAGTCGTGGACGATCCACGACATCGCGGTCGCGCCCCTGCTGCAAGGACGTGGCATCGGACTGGCCCTGGTGCGCGCAGCCGTGGCCGCCGCCCACTCGGCCGGGGCCACCGAGGTGGGCGCCCAGGTGCCGGCCGGTGAGACCGCCGTGGGGCGCCTGTTGCTCCGCACGAGATTCCACACGCTGACACAGTCGACTCGGACGGGCGCCGGGACTTCCTCTGGTCGAACGGTGATGATGATGCGCTCACCGCTACATCGGTCGACCTGACGGCTGCCTGCTCCGGCTCGGCGCCGGTCGGCACTCCTGGGAGGTGACCGGTTGACCGCGGTCGGAAAGGTGCTGGTAGTCGGAGTGCCGCCGGTCGAGGGGGCCCAGGTGGGCCATGGCGTCACCGTGTGACTCAGCGCACAGTCGATCCACCTGCACTTCTCGGGGCGCTCTCAGCGTCCGGTTCGGCCCTGTGGTCGCCCCGGTGTGTCGTCCGCACTGGGCCATCGGCCGACGCCGTGCAGCCGTGTCGGCGAGGGACCTACCGCCGGGCAGGTGGTGCAGGAAGTGGCGCGCGAGCGTCTCACGCCAGTCGTCATGGGCAACGTCCCGGACCGCGACCTGCCGCAGGTCGACGTAGCCGACGGCAACCCACGTCAGGGCAACTGCCGCGTCGAGGAGACCAGCACGCGAGCGGCCACGATCGAGTGCCGCGAGCCGAGGGCGGTGAGGGCATGAACCGCATTCACCTGCACACCCATCGCGATCACCTCCGGTGTGGGGCGGGTGCCGGACAGACAGGCCTGCGCGAGATGCCGCGCACCGAGGAGACGGGCAACGGTCACCGCCCGAGGATCGTCGCGCGCTCCCAGTGCACGGAGCACCGACGACGGTGCGGCCAGGACCCATGCCCCCCACAGGGCCCGCACCAGCTCGAGGCGGCGCCCCCCACGACTCATCGCGTGACCGTCTCGGTGCCCGGCCCGAGCCTCGGACACACAGCGGCGTGAACCTGGTCAGATCGTGTCGCTGGCGGCGCCTCTGACCTGCGGGTGTGGGGCATCGACAGCCTTCCATCGGTGGGTCTGCCCACCTTGCTCCCAGTTGCGTCGTCGCGCCCGACGAGCGAGGGCCACGCCAGCCGGTCGTGGACGCAGGTGGGGTGGTGAACAGGTGGCGGTGACGTCTGGGCGTCGATGGGCCGAGGCCGTCCAGGTTGCCGAGGCACCCCTGAGGTGGTCTGCTCGTCACGAACCCGTCTGCCCCAGTCCCGGCACGGTCGGCTCGCATGTGTTGGCGGTCGTGCGATCACGGGGTCTGGAACTGATCGTGCATCGTGCTCGATCCTCCCCATGCCATGGCGAACCGCCGGCGACAACCCGGTTGGAATGGGTCGCTGGTGGGCAGACGACCCTTTCACCGGCTGCCGAGACTCACTTGGTTTCGGTGTGCGCGCGGTGAGGACGACACGAGCGAGGGGACCCGGCCTGGGACGTCCTGGCCGCTGTCGAGGGGATGAACGCCACGCCATGCGTGGCACAACCGAGGTGAGGTACTCCGTGGACAGTGTCGTCCTGATCGCTGCCTTCATGGTGGGTGTGGTGGTGCTGACCCCGTTGTCGGGTCGGGTCGGTGTGCCGCAGCCGGTGGCGCTGACCATCTTCGGTCTGTGCCTGGCCCTGCTTCCGGCCGCACCTGACCTGGAGCTGGAACCTGAGCTGATTCTTCCCGTCGTGCTGCCTCCGTTGCTGTTCGCGGCCACCCAACGCGCCACGGTGCGTGAGTTCCGTGACAACGCCGGCGCGGTGCTCTTTCTGGCGGTGGGGCTCACGCTGTTCACCATCGGCGCCGTCGCCACGGTGGCCCATGTCTACGACCTGCCCTGGTGGCCCGCTCTGGTCCTCGGCTCGATGGTCTCGCCGCCGGACCCGGTGGCGGCCACCGCGGTGGCCCGCAAGCTGCGCCTTCCGCATCGGTTGGTGACGATCCTCGAAGGCGAGGGCATGTTCAACGACGCTACGGCCCTGGTCGCGTTCAACGTGACCCTGGCCGCGGTGGTCACAGGTCAGGTCTCGGGCGTGGGGATCGGGGTCGACCTGGTGCTGGGGGTGCTCGTCGGCGTCGCAGTCGGACTGGGACTGGGGGTGGTGTCCAGGCAGTTGTTGACCGTCGTCCACGACGCCTATGCCGAGACCACTCTCACCGTGCTGGTTCCTTTCCTGGCCTACATCGGCGCCGAGCGCCTCGGGGGCTCGGGTGTGCTCGCCGTCCTCGCGCTCGGCCTATTCCTTCGGACCTTCGCCCACACGGCGACCACCTCCAGGGGATGGCTGCTGGGACGGGCTGTGTGGTCCTTCGCCGATTTCCTCGTCACGAGCCTGGTGTTCACGATCCTGGGGTACGAGCTGGTCCGAACCATTGGCCGGACCGAGGTGACCGCACGGTCGGTGGTCCTATCGGCGCTGGTGGTCGCCACTCTCGTGGTCGTCCGGGGCGGATTCGTCTTCACGAGCAGCATGCTGGCGGCCCGCCGAGCGGGCCGTCGCGATGTCGCGTGGCCCAGCGGTTGGCGCGAGTCGGCGGTCGTGTCGTGGGCAGGTATGCGCGGAGTGGTGACGGTGGCAGCCGCTCTGGCGCTGCCGGTGTCGATCGATGACGGCGCCGCCTTTCCCGGCCGCGACCAGATCGTGGTGGTCGCGCTCGTCGTCGTGCTGGTCACCCTGGTGCTCCAGGGGCTCACGCTCGCACCGCTGACGTCGAGGTTGGGGGTGACCAGGCCCGATGACGACGTCCGAGAGGTCGCCGAGCTGCGTCGCCGGGCCGCTCAGGCTGCCCTGGACCATCTGCGCGGCCCGGGGCTTGACGGCGTCCGCGTGGAGGTGGCGCAGGCTGCCACGCTGCAGTACGAGGGATACCTGTCGGCTCAACAGGCCATCGCGTACGCCCGGACGCCGACGGACGAGGGCACCGACATGCGCGAGGAGCTCGGCCAGGTCCTGCGAGGCGCGACCGGCGTCGAGCGGTCCATGGTCCTGGCCGCCCGTCGCCGCGGAACGGTGAGTCCAGCCAGCGCCGACGACGTGCTGCGCGACATCGAAGGGCGGGCCCTCCGCGACTTCGGCTGACCCGTCGAGTGGCTCACGCGTGCCGAGTCGGGGGGGTAGTGGTCCGTCGGCGGCTTGGTGCACTACATTCTGTGATTCTTGGTTGTCCTGGTCCCGACGACTCCCTTCCTCCTTCTCGAGGTGAGTCCGATGGCGGTCCCCCATTCCATGTCGACGCCCCCGAATGGCGACGCATCACTGCGGCGTGCACCGGCAGCAGAGCCGGTCGCGATGGTCGCGGTCGATTTCGATCCCGACGGTCTGACCATCGCGCCCTGTCGGCCCTGCCTGCAGGTCTGGTGGGCCGAGCTGGTTCTGGTGGGCCGGCGGGTGCAGCTGCGTGAGTGGCACCGCTCGAGCTGCCCCGACTGGGGCGATGTCGTGTCCTATCCCACTCCGACCTCGGCTGGGCTGACCGCCCGGCACCCGGTGGTCAGGGGCAGTGGCATCCGTGGCCTGCACACCGCGCACGCCGACCCCGGTGGTGACACGTGAGCCGAGGTGGTCATGTCGAAGTCGAGAGTTTCGCTGTCGGTGGCTGGGTTGAGTCGCCGATGTCGCAGATCTCGGGCCGGCTGCTGCTGCTCGGCGATGTCGACGGCATGTCGCTGCTCTACGTCGGCCACGTGCGCCTCGACACGGTACGAGACGCCGCGTCGACCCTGTGGGCCGGGATGGACGACCTGCAAGCCACCGAGTGCCCGTTCGCCGTGCGCCCTCCCACGGCATCGGCTCGGTGGTGCGACCCGGGTGTGGTGGTGGGTGTCCGGTTCGACGGACGTAATGCTGTCGGTCGGTTACGCGCGCCGTCCCTGTGCCGCGACGCGCCAACCGCGCCGGCCCGCCGAGTCGACCAGCTGCCGGGGGCGCGCGGCGACCTTGCACCCCAGGGGGCATGACGTGGCCGCCGACGCCGAGGACGTCGAGCACCGCGTGCGCCGCTTGATCTCCGCGGGGACGGTGGCGCACCACAGCGACGACGGGCTGCTTCGCCTGTGCGATCTGTGTGACGTGGCTGTTGCTGATCTGGACCTGGCCGCCGCCACGGTCAGCATGATGACCGACCTGGGTCCCACGGTGGTCGCCAACAGCTCGAGCATGCTGGGGATGGCGCTGGCCGACCTGGAGGTCGCCTGCGGGGAAGGCCCGTCGTTCGACGCCACCCGGGACCGCCGACCCGTGCTGGCCAGTGACCTGCCGTTCGAGGGGCGGCGCCGGTGGACCGAGTTCGCGGTCGGGGCCGTGCGCCTGGGGTGCTCGGCGACGTGGACGTTCCCGCTCGGTGTGGGCGCCGCCCGGCTCGGTGTCCTGTTGATGTCCTTCGCCGCCGTGCAGACGATGTCGCCCGAACGCGCCCGTGTGGCGCTGATGTTCGCCGAGATCGCCACCGAGATCGTGCTGGACATCGAGGGCGATCGCGACGACGTCGTCCGCGACGCCGACGTCGCGCGCATGATCGACCTGCGCGCCGAGGTGTACCCGGCCCAAGGAATGGTCATGGTCGACCTCGGCACCTCCGCGACCGACGCGTTGGTGCGCATGAGAGCCCACGCGTTTGTCCATGACCTCGACCTGACGGTGCTGGCCACCCGGATCGTCGACAGGACGGTGCGCCTTGAACCCCGTTGAGCACACCGACCCACCCCGACACCGTCGCGAGGAGAACCCCATGATCGACACCACAGAGCTGGGCGCGATCTTCGTCCACGCCGCCGACACCCTGGTCAAGGACTTCGACGTCGTCGAGTTTCTGCACGGCCTCACCGAAGCAGCCGGACGCGTCGGCGGCGCCGACGCCGTCGGACTCATGCTCGCCGACCACCGCAGCCAGCTGCAGTACGTCGCCTCGTCGAACCACGACGGCCACGTCCTGGAGGTTCTTCAAGTCGGTCTCGAGGAGGGACCCTGCCGCGACGCGTACGCGTCCGGCGCTCCGGTGGTCAACACCGACCTGACGTCGGCGCAGACCCGCTGGCCGCGGTTCGCCGAGCAAGCCGCTGCCGGCGGCTACACGTCCGTGCACGCCTTCCCGCTGCGCCTGCGCGCCGAAGCCGTCGGAGCCATGGGCCTGTTCAGCACCGACGCGTCAGCGTTCACCCCCGACGAGGCGGCGACCGTCCAGGCGCTCGCCGATGTCGCCACCATCAGCATCCTGCAGGACCGCGCGCTCACCCGCGCCGAGGCCCTGACCGAGCAGCTCCAGGGTGCATTGAACAGCCGCATTGTCATTGAACAGGCCAAGGGTGCGATCGCGATGGTTGCCGGCTGCAGCGTCGCCGAGGCGTTCACGATGCTGCGCGATCGCTCTCGCCGTCACGGCCTCAAGCTCACCGACGTCGCACAGACCGCCATCGACGACCCCCGAGAAACCGCGTCGTGGTGGCGCAGCCGATGAGGCGCGTGGCCAGCCGTCGACGGACGCCGGGACGTCGCCCACCGTCCGACGTGCAGGACCGTCGTTCGGTCGCCAACCGTCTGATCGGGCCCTCCACGACGTCGCGGTTCGAAGACGCGTCGTCTCGGCCCCAGTGGACGTGGTCGAGCTCGGAGGGAATGCCACACCGAACCCCGACCAGCAGCGGCTCGACCACGCTGTCGACCTGGCCCCTCGTCTCGAGCCCGTGCACCGGCCCCTGCTTGGATGAGGCATGACCGAACACCGTCCGCCCGAGAGCTGGGGCGACCTGCAGGCCCGTCTGGAACGGGAGTGGCAGCAGGCCCTGGCCCAGCTCGCCGATGCGCGGGCTCGCGGCGATTTCGCCGGCTGGAAGCCCAGCTTCGATCGCTGATCGGCCCGTGGGGCCCCGACGCCCCGCCTGGGGTCGATGCTTCGCGCGGCGCTCGGAGGGTCATGGTCGTCGTCCAGATGGCACCCTCAAAGACGTCTGTGGTCAGGACAGGGAGCGGGCCGCTCGGTCGGACTCGTCTGCGTCGAGCAGGCCGTAGCGGGGCAGCTCGATGGTGTTGACCGGCGGCGAGGGGTTGAGTCCGGCGAGTCGGCAGACCATCTGGCCAGGGCGGCTGCCCATGGTGCGGAGCATCGCCCGCAGCGCGGTGGCTTGGCGTGGTCCGCGGGGGTGCATGTTGTAGGGGTCGAACTTCTGGGCATGGTCGGTCATGGGTCGCAGGGTTCGTTCGTAGCGGGTGAAGGCTCCGGTGATGTCGTCGGGGGAGGCGGCCAGCTCGTCGGCCAGGACGTATGCGCCGGTAAGGGCACTGGTGGTGCCGGTGCCAAAAGGTCCGGCGTTCCACGCGGCATCTCCGAGCAGGACGACCCGTCCGCGGTGCCAGGTCGACAGCCGCACCTGGGCGATCTCGTCGACGTACGGTGTGGCGTCGCGCAGCGCATCGAGGATGCGGGGCGTCTGCCACCCGAGGTCGCCGAAGGTGGCGCGGAGCACGTCGGTGATGGCGTCCGGGTCGAGGCGGCCGAGCCCCCGGGTGTTGGTGCGTAGGCTGAGCATGGCGCGGGTGGTGCCGACGTTGTCGGGACGCAGGTGCACCAGTCGCCCGTCGCCGCCGACGTGCAAACGCCACTGGCGGTCGTCGTCGGCGTGGCGGGGGATGGTGAAGTACGTCCACACGATGCCGAGCTCGTCGACGTCGGTGTCGGCGTCGGGCATGACCAACGAGCGGGTTCGCGACCGATACCCTTCGGCGATCACGACCGCGTCGAACCGCCGCGCGGGGCCGCGGACGAACGTCACGTCGACGCCGTCGCCGTCGTCGTGCAGGGCCTCGATCTGGTCGCCAAAGACGTAGTCGGCGGTGTTCGAGGAGTGGTCGTGCAGGAGTCTCGCGAGCTGTCCGCGCAGGATCTCCAGGTCTGCTGTGGCGCTGTTCAGGTCGCCGGCGTCGGACGGGAACGAGGCATAGACCCGGCCGCGCTCATCGACGAACGACATGCCGGTCTCGCTGGTGTGGTGATCGCGTGCGGCCGCCAGCAGACCCATCTTCTCGATGACCTGGCGGGCTGTTCCTCGGACGTCGACGTTCTGCCCGTCGTCGCGCAGGGAGTCGAACCGCTCGACGACGGTCACGTCCCACCCCGCCCGGTCGAGCCACCACGCGGCTGCCGGACCGGCCACGCTAGCCCCGGAGATCAGAACACTGGGTCGATCGGTCATCGATTGCCCCTTCCCCGTATGATTAGATCCATCGATAGTAAGACAACTAATCACTTATGCAGATGGGACGCCGGTGGTGAGAGCAGATGACCCCGACAGCCGGGCCGCGCAGGCGGCACGGCTCGAGGAACGGGTCAAGAACCTGGACGCGACGACCGTCGCCGTCCGGACCTTCATCGGTGCTTCTCAGGACCTGGTCGGCCACATGGCCCGCCGCATGGGCACCAATGTCAGCGACATGACGGCGGTGCTGTTCCTGGCCACTCGCGGATCGGCGGGTGCCGCCGAGCTCGCCGACCACCTCGGCATGACCCGGGCCTCGATCACGGTGCTGGTCGACCGCCTCGAACGCGACGGAATGGTCGTTCGCGAGCGCAGCACCGTCGATCGTCGCCGGGTGTCCATCTCCACCACACCGGCCGCCCGGATCGCGGCCCTCACCGCGTGGATGCCGGCCATCGACCAGCTGGACGACGTCTGTCGATCGTTCGGCGTGGACGAGCGGAATCTGGCCCTCACGCTCCTCGCGCGGCTGACCGACGCGATGCGAACCGTGCACCAGTGACCGGACCGGGAACGGTCAGATGGGCAGTAAGCGTGGGAACCGCTCAGTCGCTCGTCAAGTCACCGACCAACGAGGCACAAATTTGCGACCTGAGCGGCCAGTTGATCGGGACACTTCGTTGCCTAGGGTGTGGTGTTGCTGGGGTGCGCGACGCTGGTGATCTGCCTGCGCGTCGTCGTTAGTTGCCTGCAGCCCGCGCGTGTCGCACATGGGCGTCGAAGCGACGGGCAACCGCCGATCTGCCATCTCGCGAGCACGCGGTGAAGCGTGTCTGCCTCTGCGGTGCCATGGTCGTGGGGGGCATGTCCTCGTGGCCGGCTCGCCGGTGTCGTCGGGCACCCGCCTCGACGGGTCCTGGCGCGGGCTTCAAGTATGTCTCCTGCCCGCAGACGCTCAGCTGTTCGCGTCGACACGTAGTGCCGGGCGCAGACAGATACAGTGCGCGACCGTCAACGTTCACCCCATCTCAAAGCGGTGGTCCAGCGTGGCCCGGGCCACGAGCTGCATACGGTTCATCAAGACCGGCGAACACTCAGGCGAGTAGCTCATTTCGGTGTTGGTGTAGCCCCATGCCGGACGGGTCGCTCGGGACGCGCGCCAGTAGTTCCCCAGTGGTCATGCGGCGCGTGAGGTCCCTCGCAGTGGTGCTGTCGCCGCACCGTCCCGGCATTGCGCCCCGACGATGTGCGCCACGGTTGCAGGATGCCGCTGTGAAGACCAGAATGGGTTGCCATCTCGGTGGGTGGGGGTGAGTGTGCGTGTCTGGAGTCTGCCGTGGCGACCGCCGGAGCGTGCTCATCGCCCTTTTCCAAGGTCGGTGTCGCGCGGCTGGATATGAGGCTCCCACGTTCTGGGTGGAATGGCTTCTCGACTTGGAGATCAAGAAGTTTGCCTCCGACCACGCTCAGACTGTCGAGCAGGTCATCGACTGTATGCCCGCCGAGATCGCGACGGAATTGGCCGATGAAGTGATGCAGGTGGCCCGCGAGAGCGGCGCATGACCTCAGCCTCCGGTTGATCTCGACCCCATCCCCGGCGCAATCGCGACGCGTTGGTGCGTCGGTGAAATTGGGGGTCGTCACGGTCGTAGGCGCAACCAGGCGGCGCGCAGGCGCGAACCCGTTCGACCGCCGACGGCGCTGGATGGTATGCGGGAGCTTGGGCCGGGTGGAGGCGTCACTGCTATCGGCTCGGCGCTCGAGGCGTCTGAGAATGCACAAGAGGCAACAACCCGCCCATCGGTGCGCGTCGCTGCCTTCCCATGCTGCCGGTGAGCGAAGCTCACTGTGTGCTGCCACCGCCCGCTGCGCCCAGGACCCGACGGGCCGCATCGACGAGAGTGATGGCGTGGTAGAACGCCAGCTGCTCGAGCGCCGCTGCGGCTTGGGCATCGGTGATCTGGTGTCTTTGCCTCAGCGCATCGTGGGCACGCTGGAGCAGCTGGGCCTGCTGGGCGCGGACGTGTGCGCGGTGGTAGCTGTGGGTGGCTGGACGCGTGCTTGAGGCGCGTCCTTGCTGGGCATCACCTCGTGTCTGGTCGGCGAGCGTCCGGTCGCAACCTCCACTGCCGGGGGCACAGACGATGCGGTCGCGGCCATCCTCATCGAGGACGGTCAGAATGGCCGGAAGCCGCCAGACGGGGTCTTGCGTCTCGCCTCGACCGCACAGCTCGCACGCGGGCGTGCTCAGACCGTGGCCGCGCACCAACGCGACTCGGGCCGGTCGTTGACTGACGTGCGGCAGGGTGAGAAATCCGCAGGTGCACCTCGCCCTGACCTGCTTGCCGTCGACGACGTAGCCGTCCAGGAAATGCACGCGCTGGTGCTTCATCCGCACCCCTCGGTGCGTCGCGCGCGTGGTCGTGACCCGTCGGCGTGGTTCCCGGGACGGTCGAGGGGGTGCTCGGCGGCCGTCGCCGAACCCCGCCCTGTTCTGCCACGGTGTGGAAGCGTGGCGAGGACAACTGTGTGAGACATGCGAAACGCACTCCTCGAGCGAGGGTGCATCCCGGGGTCTGGGGGAGGCGTGGGTTTGACGAGCGACCCGGGCCTGCTGAAGCGTTTAGCGTGTGCCCGAGACGACATATCGTGCACGAAGTGCGCGCCACGTGCCGGTGCTGTGCGTAGGTTTGTCGGCTATCCCTGGACGCGTTCTCGTTGCGTTCAAGCGTCTCGATACGGGACACTGCACGCCGGTCAGCTCGGCGGTGTCGCGAAACCGTCGTGGGACTTCACCACGAGACAGGCGAGCTTCCCGTCTCGGGTGCCGGGGGAGCCGTGGGCCAACAGGACGTCGCCGCCGAAGACGTCCAGTGGCGCGTCGGCGGGATGATCGAGGCCGATGACGTCGCCGAGCTGCAGACCGAGAAGTTGCTCTGGTGACACGGTGGTGGGCCGAGATCGCACCCCGACCCTTAGTGGAACGTCCTGGATGCTGTCGGCGAGCTGGCGGGCGGCCTGATTGCGTGCTGCGCGCTCTCGATCGGACAGGTCACTGTCGCGGCCCTGCGCCGCCAGGTGCGGCAGCAGCGAGGTGAAGGGCAGAGCGAGGGTCGAGCTCATCTCTCGGCCGCCCTGCCGCACGATGAACGTGACGACGACGAGCACCGTCGTCGTGGGCACGAAATGGGCGAGCCGAGGACGGTAGGACACGTTGGTCATCGCCGGGTGGGTCGTCACGAGTGGGTCCAGGGAGGAGTGAAGTTCCCAGACGAGGCTGCTCAGGAGTCCGGACACGACCGCGGACTCGATCTCGGACAGCGCACGGTCGGGTTGGATGCCGCCGCCGTGACCGCCGAGCAGCAGGTCCACCCACGACATCAGTGCCTCGACCGGCACCTGCCAGATCGCTGGCAGTGCGAGTGGCTCCAAGGAGATCTGCGCGAGGTGGGTCTGCTCGTCGAGGGCGTTGACGTACTCGGCGTAGGTCCGCTGAGCCAGTGACGTCATCTCTACGTGGGTGATCACGCGAAGCGATGACGTGAGCACGGTCGCGGCCTGGCGGGCGAAGGACTCCATGCAGCCCTCGATCTCGCGGGACTGCTCGCGTGAGATCTGCACCGGGCGGGTGAAGTCATAGACCGTCATGTCGGGTGCGTCATCGTGCGTGCGTACCGTCGGCCGTGGAGCCGGGGCTCCGGGCGGTGGCATGTCTGGGAGATCGGCCGGATCCGGGCGATCTTGAGGAAAAGGAGAGGATTGGCCGAAGGCACAGCGCAGTCGATGCGATCGGTGTCGGCGGCGAACCGCGGCACCTGGACCGAGGTGAGGTCAGAACTGCCTGTCGCGTTGGTGTGCGTCCGCCCTGACCCAGACGCCGACCACCAGGGGGTCGTCGACGGCACCGAGACGGCGAGCGTAGATCGCCGAAGGGAGCGCGGCGTGATCACCGGTGCCGGTCGGCTGCAGGTCGAGGTGGCACTCGCGAACTGCGTCATCGGCTTGGGCCATCAAGTCGATGAGCTGGGCTCGACCGGGTCCTGCGAGTTGATCGATGACCGCATCGACCGTCGCCTCAGTGGGGTGGCTGGTGGTCGCATCGACGCTCCAGTCCGGCCGAGTTGCCCACCGCCACCGCCCCGACCAGGGCCGCGTGAGGAACAAGTCCGCCGAGACCGGCCGGGCCGGGCTCGACGGAGCGACGACGTCGTGAAGCCGCCGGGCCCACAGATGTTGATACGCCCACCGCTGGGCGTCTACTGCTTGTGCCAGTTCTGTGCGGATGGTGGCGATCGCCTGCGTGGCCATTGGTCGCTGCGCGAAGGGGACCGCGAGGTGCTCGGCGCAGAGAGCGGCGTCGTGCGCGGCTCGCAGGGGATCGTGGGACAGGGTCGGGGTCTGCACCGCCCGGGGTGTGTCGCGGTAGTCCATCGCCCTCACAGGGCGACGATCGTGATGCGGCCACTGCCGTAGCCTGCGATGTCGAGCTGGTGATCGGCGCGCCTGCCGCCGACGCTCGTGAGCGCCTGCCGAGCGGCCGGCACCAGATCGACCGGGGAGTCGTAGACCTTCGCCAGTCGCAGGTGGGGGGCCTCGCCGATGTTGAACGTCGATGCCAGCACGTTGAAGACCTCGGCGACGATCTCGTCCAGGAGCGGGCTGAGGAAGCCGTCCTCGATGCTGGCGCTGGCGCCACCTGCTGGGACCAGCCCCAGCGCCGCGGCCGCGTAGGCGCAGAAGGCCAGATCACCGGCGACTGCCGCGGCGGGCAGGTTGACGTCGTCGATGTACAGCGCGACGCGGGCGCCGGCGTCGATTCCAGGGACGACTCCGGTGCCGTCGGAGAGTCCGACGTCGCGTCCGAGCAGCCCCTCGCACAGGCTCTTGATCTCGTGCGGGGCTGGGATGTGGATAGAGGCGATCATCGGTTCTCCTCAGGCCGCGACCGTGTCGAGGTGCTCACGGAAGGTGTCGGCGGTGAACGGTTTGGCGATGAGGAACAGAGCGCCGGCCGTGGCGGCCTCCTCGCGCATGGTGTCTGAGCCTTCGGAGGTGACGAAACCGAAGGCGGTCTGGTTGCCGGCGGCCCGGAGGTCGCGCAGCAGCTCGATGCCGTTCATCTCGGGCATGTTCCAGTCCGACAGGACCAGGTCGGGTCGTTCGGCGGCGATGACCTGCAGGGCGTGGCGGCCGTTCTCGGCCTCGACGGTGTCGGCGTGGTCGTACCCGGCTTGCCGCAGGGTGCGCAGGACGATCTGGCGCATCACGCGGCTGTCGTCGACGATGAGGATCTTCATGGCTGTTCTCCGGTGGGGTTGATGGTGACGATGAGGTCGTGGCCGCGCCAGTGGTGGATGGTGCTTAGCAGGCTGGAGGGCGTCGCCGTGGGGGGGACGGCCTCGGTGAGGGGCAGTCCGAGGGCGAGGTCGGAGTCAGCCAGGGACTTGGTGTTCCCGGCCACGATGTTCGCGAGCTCACCGACGGCGTCACGCACGTCTGACTCCGAGGTCACGTCGGGATCCAGGTCGAACATGGCCTGGGCGAGCAGACGTGCACCGTCGAGCGAGAGCCGGACCTCGACGACGCACGACTGCGCCCCGAGGATCGTCACGCGGCCTCGGATGGTCTGGACCACGCCGGTCGGGTTCGGCGCGTCGCGTTCGGGGAGCTCGTCGAGGGTGAACACGAGGTCGGAGACGATGCTGTCGAGATCGTCGACGGTCGGAACGAGGAGTTCGGAGGTGGTCACGAGTGGGCCTCCTGGGGCAGGAGCCCGAGCAGGTCGAGCTTGCCGACGACGGCATCAGTGGTGAACGGTTTCATCAGGTACTCGTTGGCTCCTGCGGCCAAGGCCCTGACCACCTGGGTGTGCTCGCTCTCGGTGGTGACCATCATGATGGTGATGTTTCGCCAGGCGGCTTCGGTGCGGACTTCGCGGATCAGGGTCAGCCCGTCCATCACCGGCATGTTCCAGTCGACGAGCATCAGGTCCGGTGGCACCACGGTCGCACGAAGAACGTCCAGTGCCTCTTGGCCGTGGCCAGCCTCGTCCCAGGTGTAGCCCAGCGGTTCGAGCGTGCGTCGCAGGATCGCGCGCATCGCGCGGGAGTCGTCGACGATCAGCGCGTGCATGTGAGCTCCTCGGTCTTGCGGTAGACGACGGTGGATTCGGTGATCTCGGTGTCGAAGCCGTCGGTCACACCGATGACGGACTCGGCTGATCCGAGCAGGAGGTGTCCGCCGGGCCGAAGCACCTGGTGGACCTTGTGCAGGATCTGGCGCTTGGTGGGGATGTCGAAGTAGATGAGCACGTTGCGCATCAGCACGATGTCGAAGGTTCCGAGCGTGGGCCACGGCTCGATGAGGTTGTGGGTGCGCCACGTCGATCGTGCGCGCAGCTCGTCCCTGACGCGGTACCCGCGACCGTCTCGATCCATGTATCGCACGAGCATCGGTGCGGGTAGTCCGCGGTTGACCTCCAGCTGGCTGAACCGCCCCGCCTCGGCCTTGTCGACGACGTCTTGCGACAGGTCGGTCCCCAGGAGCTCCACCCGGTGTCCCTTGAGCTCGGGGAAGCGCGAGTCCAGCAGCATGGCCAGGCTGTACAGCTCCTGGCCGGTCGAGCATGCTGCGCTCCAGATGCGCAGACCGTTCGACGTCTGCAGCGCACGGGGGATCACGGTGGCCGCCAGCGCCTCGAAGGGGCGGGTGTCCCTGAACCACGACGTCTCGTTCGTCGTCATCGCCTCCACGACGCGATCAATGGTCGCGCTCTCCCCACGCCGCACCCGACGCACGATGTCCTGGACGTCGGGGGCGTGGATCTGGCGGGCGAGGGTGTCCATGCGTGAGCTGACGAGATAGGACTTGTCAGGCCCCAGCACAATGCCGCTGCGTGCGGTGACGGTGCTGCTGAGATACGCGACGTCGTCGTCGGTGAGCACGCTCATGACGGGGCTCCAACGGTGGTCAGTGAGCCGACGCGCATGAGGATCTCGTCGGCGATGGTGGACAACGGGCGGACGGTGCAGGCGGTGCCGGCGGACACCACCGAGCCGGGCATGCCCCAGACCACCGAGGTGGCCTCGTCCTGGACGATTACTTGTCCGCCACGGTCGGCGACGTGCTGGCATCCCAGGGCTCCGTCGGCACCCATGCCCGTCAACACGACGGCCAGCACGTGCCCGCCCCACGCGTCGACGGCGTGACGCATGGTGTGGTCGACCGCCGGCCGGCAGGAGTTCTCCGCCGGTTCGAGGTTGGTCCTGACCACGACTCGCCCGCCCGTGGTGTGCAGCCCGAGGTGATGACCGCCGGGGGCCACGAGCACGGTGCCCGGCTCGACCTCGTCACCGTCGGCGGCTTCGCGGACCGTCAGGGCCGAGTCGCGGTTCAGGCGCTCGGCGAGCGAGCGGGTGAACACCGGCGGCATGTGCTGGACCACCAGGACCGGGACCGGGAAGGACGCCGGGAGGCGCGGGACGACCTCGGCCAGTGCCGAAGGGCCTCCGGTGGAGGTGCCGATCACCAGGGCCTTCGGCGGTTCGACCGGCTGGGCCGGCGCGATGGCAGTCGAGCGTGTCGCCGGGGTCTGTACCGACGGCGCTGCGGCCGCAGCCACGGCCCCCCACTGGCGTACCAACGACACGAGGGTCTGGCGCACCTGCTCGAAAGCCGCCTTGCGGTCTTGGGCCGCCGACGGCTTGAGCGCGAAGTCGTCGGCGCCCGCGTCCAGCGCGTCGAGAGTCACGGCTGCGCCGTGGTCGGTCAGGGTGCTGAACATGATGACGCGCGCGCTGTTGCCCGCCGCCCGCAGCTCTCGCACGGTCTCCAGGCCGTCCATCACCGGCATCTCGACGTCGAGGGTGATCACGTCAGGACGCAGCGCGTGCGCCAGAACCAGGGCCTGTCGCCCGTCGGCTGCGCTGCCGACGACCTCGATGTCGTCGTTCTGCTCGAGGATGGTGGTGACTAGGTGCCTGACCACCGCTGTGTCGTCAACCACCAGCACACGGGTCACGGTCGGGTTGCTCACGTGATCACACCAGCGACTGCAGCTCGGCGGCGAGCTTGGCGAGCTCGCCGGCGGCCACGCGGGTGTCGTTGGCGCCGGTCGAGGTGCCGCTGGCCGCCTCCACGACGATGCCCACACCGTCGACGATCTCGGTGCTGCGGGTGGCCGCCTGGGTGACCGACCGGGAGATCTCGTTCGTGGTGGCGGTCTGCTCCTCGACCGCTGCGGCGATCGTCCCCTGGATCTCGCTGATGCGGTCGATGACGTCCGAGATCGCACCGATGGCGTCGACCGCTCCTCGGGTGTCGTTCTGGATGGCCTCGATCTTGGCGCTGATGTCCTCGGTGGCTCTGGCCGTCTCCTTGGCCAGCTCCTTGACCTCGTTGGCCACGACCGCGAAGCCCTTGCCAGCCTCACCGGCTCGGGCAGCCTCGATGGTCGCGTTCAAGGCCAGCAGGTTCGTCTGCTGGGCGATCGAGGTGATCACCTTGATGACCTGGCCGATCTCGGCCGAGGAGTTGCCGAGGTTGGTGACGGTGGCCGAGGCGTCACGAGCCGTGACGACTGCCGAGCTGGCGACGCCGGCGGCGTCGGAGGCGTTCTTGGCGATCTCGCTGATGCTGGCTGTCATCTCCTCGGCCGCGGCGGCGACGGTCTGGATGTTGGCGCTCACCTGGTCAGCGGCCGACGACGTCGACTGCGCCTGCTGCAACGTCCGCTCGGCGTTGCCGCTCATCTGCTCGGACACCGCGGTCAGCTCCTCGCTCGCAGCGGCGAGGGTGGACGACGTCGCCGACATCCGCTCCACCCGGTCCAGGCGCTCCATGCGCTGGCTCACCAGCCGTCCCACCCCGCGCAGAGCGTCCAGGCGGGCGGGGGAGAGGTCGAGGACCTCTGTGGCGAAGAAGTCCATCGTCCCCACCACCTCGCCGGAGACCTGGATCGGGAAGCAGACCCCTGACTTGACTCCGGCGCCACGGGCCGCCGGGACACGGACGCAGTCGGTGAGCTCGGCGATGTCGGGGGTGAAGATCAGGTCGCGGTTGCGCCAAGCCCGCCCCGAGAGGCCGACGCCCTCGGCGAAGCTGGCGGACTGCGTCACGCGCCGGAACTCCTCGCCCGCGGTGCCGGACTCGACGGCGAAGTGCAGCGCCTGATCGCGGTGGTCGATGGCCCAGTACGACCCGTAGGCCCAGCCGAAGGCGCTGCGAACAGCGTCGAGGGCCGCCTGTGCGGCGTCCTCGATCGTGTTGACCGGCTCGAGCGCCGACAGCACGGTGCTGACCGCCTGCGCGTCGGCGGCGACCTCGCCGCTGGTCTCGGCTGCGTGCAGGGCTGAGAGGGTCTGGCTCAGGAGCCGGCCGACCGTGCGCAGCGCGTTCAATCGGTTCTGCGACGGGGTGAGAGTCTCGGTGGCGAAGAAGTCCATGGTGCCGATGACCTGGTCGCCGTGGGCGGGGTCGATCAGCGGCATGCAGACGCCCGAACGCACGCCGGCGCGCGTCGCGGCCGGGGCTCGCACGCAGTCGGTCACCTCGCCGAGATCGGGGGCGAAGACGAGGTCGCCGGTCGCCCACGCGCGGCCGGACAGGCCGACTCCCTTGGCGAACGACGCACTCTCGGTCACGCGACGGAAGTCGTCGGTGACATCGCCAGAGTCGTTGGCGAACCGTAGCGTCCCGGTGGTCTCGTCCATGCGCCAGAACGAGCCGTAGGCCCATCCGAACGAGCTGCGGATCGACTCGATGGCAGCAAGCGTGGCGTCGCGCGGAGTCGTTGCGCGCATCAGCGACTCCACGACGGCCGCGATGGCCTCGGCGTCGGCGATGGCCTCGTCGCGCTCGCGTCGCGTGGCCTGCTGAGCCCCACGTCCGCCCGACGACCCGTTGGTGGAGGAGGTGGCGCCGTTGGTGGGGCTGAGGATGGTGGTGTCGGTGATGGTCATGCGGAGGCTCCTTCGAGCTCGTGGGAGGCAGGGGGCAGAGCGGCGTCGTCGGTGACGGCGTCGGGGTCCAGCACGAGCAGGAGCCGGCCGGGGAGGGGACAGGTGTTCTGCAGCAGCCGGCGGACCTCGGTGCGCACGGTGGGTGGGACCGGGGCGCTGGTGCCGTCGGCGATCTCGATGACGTCGCCGATGGCGTCGACGAGCAGGCTGATGGCCTCGCCGCGTGAGCGGATGACGACGTTGAGGAGCTCGGCATCGTGGGGACGGTCCGGCAGGCCGAGCATCTGGGCGAGGTCGATCGCCGTGACGATCTGGCCTCGCAGGTTGATCAGACCGCGCACCACCGGTGGCGCGAGGGGCACGGTGGTCAAGGCCTGCGGACGGACTACTTCCTGGACGTGGGTGACGTCGATGCCGAGGAACAGGTCCCCGACCCAGAACGTGCACAGTTGTCGGTTCTCAGACACTGAGGGCCCCCTGGGGATAGATGTGGGCTGCCACGGACGGCACCGACACGATCTGAGTGAGGCTGCCGTGCAGCACCAACGTGCCGTCGATCCATCGGCGTCGACCCAAGGGGCTCACGGTGTCGGTGGTGCTCGCGACGTCGATGACGTGGTCGACCACGAGGCCGACGGTGGCACCGTCGGCCTCGCACACCACCACGGTGAGGATGGCCCCGTGAGGTGGGCCGACGGACAGGCTGTGCGGCAGGTCGACGATCGGCAGCAGCCCACCTCGGTACTGCACGGCCCGGATGTCTCCTGCCTGCTCGATGGCGCTAGCCTCGATCTCCTCGAGCCGCGAGACACTGGGCAGATCGACCGCAGCAGTCACACCTCCACCGAGGGACACGACCAGGAGGTCACGGCTGGGAGGGAGGTCGTCGTCGTCCCCGTCGACGGTCGTGGCGGCGCGACTCGAGGTGGTCGGGCCGCTGACGCGGTGAGCAAGACCGCGCACGTCGAGGATGAGGGCCAAGCTGCCATCACCCATCACCGAGGCGCCGGCATAGCAGTCGAGGTGCGCAAGGAGCGTGGAGAGGGGCTTGACCACGATCTCCTGGGTGTCGAGCACCTGCTCGACGACCAGTCCGAACTGGAACCCGTCGTTGTGCAGCACCACCAGGTTCAGCTCTGCTGTCGCCCCGAGGGTGGATGTGCCCCCCATCTGCTCGGCGAGGTCGATCACCGGCAGCAGCTGGCCGCGCAGGCGGTAGACCGGTGCGCCCGCGACCTGTTCCAGCTGTTGGCGCTCGGTGTCGAGCCGGACCAGCTCGACCAGGTTGGCTTGGGGGATGGCGTAGGTCAGGGAACCGTTCTCCACCAGGAGCGCTGGGATGATGGCCAGGGTCAACGGGATCTTCACCCGGACCGTCGTGCCGTGCCCCGGCTGGCTCAGCAGGTCGACGGTGCCACCGATGCGCTCGATGTTGGTGCGTACGACGTCCATGCCGACGCCTCGGCCGCTGACCATCGTGACCGACGAGGCGGTCGAGAATCCCGGTCGGAAGATGAGTTCTTGGGTCTCGTGCACGTTCAGTCGTGCGAGTTCTTCGGCCGTCACGACGCCTCGCTCGACGGCGATCTGGCCCACCCGAGCGGGGTTGATCCCGGCGCCGTCGTCGCTGATCTCCAGCACCACGTGCCCGCCCTCCTGGAGGGCGCGCAGGGCCAGGGTGCCCTGCGCGGGCTTGCCTGCGGCGACACGGACGTCCGGTGGCTCGATTCCGTGGTCGACGGCGTTGCGCACCAGGTGGGTGAGAGGGTCCTTGATGGCCTCGAGGACGGTCCGGTCGAGCTCGGTCTCGTTTCCGCTCATCGTCAAGGTGACCTCGCGGCCGCACTGCACTCCGAGGTCGCGAACGACGCGAGGCAGCTTCTGCCAGAGCTGGTCGACCGACTGCATGCGCGTGCGCATCACCCCTTCCTGCAGCTCGGAGGCGACGAGGTTCAGCCGCTGGGCCGAGCGCTGGACGTCGCTGTCGGGTGCGTCGCCGGCCCACCGGACGATCTGGTTGCGAGCGATCACGAGCTCGCCCACCAGATCCATCAGGGAGTCCAACAGGTCCACGTCCACGCGCACGGTGCTGTCGGCGACCGACGTCCGCGCTTCGACCGGCGCAGCGGCGGTGGGCACCGGGGAGGCCGGCACCTCGATAACGTCGAGCGGCTCGGTCACGCTCGTGGTGGGGGTGTCGGACTGGACCAGCGGGTCGACGTCCGTCGAGCTCGGAGCTGGAGGGTCGACGTGCGGTGGCGGCATCGTGCCTGTGCCGGTTTCCGGGGCACCGTCGCCGTCACGAATGGCTTCGAGCGCCTGCACGGTCGCAGCGACGTCGACGTCACCTTCGTCGCCGGTGCTTTCGATGGCTGCCAACAGAAGACGGACGGTGTCGACCATGGCCAGCAGTGCACTCGCCGTGGACTGGGTCATGTCACGCTTGGCGTCCCGCAGCTCGGACAGCAGGTGCTCGCCGACGTGCGTCACCGACTCGAGGCGACCGAAGGCAAGAAATCCGCTGGTGCCCTTGATCGTGTGGATGGTGCGAAAGATGCTCGACAACAGCTCACGTGAGCCTGGGTCCTGCTCGAGCGACACGAGGTCGCGATCGAGCTGGTCGAGGTTCTCGTAGCTCTCCACGAGAAACTCCGCGACGATCTCGTCGACGTCATCCATGAGTCTGCCTTTGCCTAGTCATCCGTGACTGCACAAGTCCTGATCGGGTGTGTTGATCGAACCTTGAGGAAATCCGTAGTCGGGGTTGAGGTTGTTTGCCGGCCGGGGCTCAGGGCCGATCCGGGGCGACCAGGTGGAGTTGGTCCAGGGCCCATGCGAACGCCTGGGCAAGCAGTAGATCCAGGCTGTCGGCCGGTCGGTTGTTCTGCTTGGTGCCACTGAGTTCGTACGCAGCGACGCGCGCGACGATCTCGCCCACGACGCCTTGCTTGTCGAAGGCGGCGGCCTTGATCACGTGGTCGATCTCGAGTAGCCCGGCCAGCTCAGAAGCGGGCACACCGAGCAACAGGTCCAGGCTGGACAGCAGGCCGGCGGTGAAAGCGAAGTCCTCGTCGGCACTGGAATCGGCCCTGGCCAGGAGCTCGCAGGCCCGAGCACGCACCAGGCAGAGCAGGTATCCGTCTGGAGCAGCCACTGGAGTGGCACTGAGCAACGCGAGCGACGCCCACTTGGCCACCAGCGACGTGCCCATCAGGACCAACGCCTCGTGCACGCTTCGAACGGCCCGCTTCATCCCGCCATCGGCCCCGAAGGCGGCCAGCTGAAGCACCTGCAGGCTCAGGCTCGGATCGGAGCGAAGAACGGCTTCCAGGTCGCCGAAGTCGACGTCGGTGCTCGCCAGATGAGCCGCGAGCTGCACCATCGTCAGCGTCGAGGGGGCGAGCGCATCCGCACGGATCACCTGGGGGCGGTCGATGACGTACCCCTGGAACAGGTCGAAACCCACGTCCTTGGCCCAGGCGAGCTGCTCTGGGGTCTCCACCTTCTCTGCCAGCAAGGCCGGGCCGAGCGGGCGGCAGCGAGCGACCAAGTCCAGAACGTGGTCGCGGTCGTTCGCGACGAGATCGATCTTGACGACGCTCGCCAAGCCCAGCAGCTCCTCGATCCTGGGCGCCCACACGAAGTCGTCAAGCGCGATCTGATACCCCTGGGCGATCAGGGCGCGGCACCCTGCGACCACCTCGTCGTCGATCGACACGGTCTCCAGCACTTCGATGGTCGTCGAGTGTGGTGGCAGGACGAGAGGTGTCTCGCCGGTCAGCACGCCGCGGTCGGCGTTGCAGAACAACCGAGTCTTCTGGCTCATGCGCTCAATACCTGCGGCGATCGTCCCAGTGATCACCTGCAGCGTCTTGTGCTCCCCAGATCGCTGGTAGTCCGCTGGGTCGTCAGACCGGAAGAGCAGCTCGTACGCAACGATGGCGCCGTCACGGTCGACGATGGGTTGGCGGGCAACGACTGCGGTGTGCAGCGGCACTGGGGAGGCCGCGAGGTCATCGGTCGGGCGCTGAGCGCGACCCGCCACCGATGGGCCGGGGTGGGTAGTGGTGGGGTTCATGTCGAGCCGTCAGGCGACGTCGGTCCGCGTTGGTGTCGGGGACAGTCGCTCGCGGAAGGTGCGGTGAGCCGCGACCTCGGCGAAGTAGGCGTCCCGGCGGCGCGCCGCGCACCCGTGGGGGCGTTCGGTGGTCGCGACGAGGTCCGGCTCCAACGCGTGGTTCATTGCCTCCTTGAGCAGGCCCAGGGCCTCGACTCGCAGCTGGCAGACCCGGGACTCCGATACGCCCAGCTCGCCGGCGAGGTCGACCAGCGTCCGGTCATGGAAGAACGTTCCCTCCACCACCGCTCGCAACCGATCAGGAAGAGTGGCGACCGCATCGGCGAGGTAGGCCATCTTCTCGCGGTTCTCGACCACAGCGAGAGGGTCCACCGCGTGACGCGACACGAGGCCGTCGAGCTGCTCGTCGTCGAAGGCCTGTGTAGACAGGACCACCGAACGGGCCAGATCGGCGGCCTGCGAGCTCAACCCTGCGATGGACAGTCCGGTGGCCTGGGACAGCTCGGTGTCGGATGGGTTTCGGCCCAGTTCGACCGCGAGGCGGCTTCGGGTGTGGTCGATGTCGCGGGCGCGCCGCCGCACTGAGCGGCTTGCCCAGTCAAGCCCGCGAAGTTGGTCCAGCAGAGCGCCCCGTATACGGACGCTGGCATAGCGCGCGAAGCTCACCCCGCGCTGAGCGTCCCAGGCACGAGCGGCCAAGACGAGCGCCTCGTAGCCTGCGCCGGTGAGGTCGTCGCGGTCCACGTGCCGAGGGACGCGGCCGTGGACTTCGCGCACGAGGTGACCGACCAGCGCCAGGTGCGAGCTGACCAGATCGTGGTCCGCGGGGTGTGCGTGGGCGGTACCGCGGACGGCACCGGGGGACAGGTCGTTGAGCATGTAACTATCGTGCGCCGACTCCCATCCATGCGGAGGAGAAAATTTCGCCAATATTGAGGTTGACTACACAAAAATAGTCAGAGTGAGTCAGGCTTACACCGGTGTTGTTCAGACTTTGATGGTCTTGGTCACACCACTACCCGACTGGTCGCGTCGGTCTCTCGCCGGTCAATGGGGGTGGGGCCGACTCTAGATGCGGAGATATGGCCGCTTACCTGGTGACCGCCTTCTCGCCGATCAGCATGACTGGGTCGGCCGCCGTGGTGTGGCTGGGGAGATCATCGGTCCGCAGTGAGGAGTTCTTCTTGGCAACGTGCTGCAGCGCGGAGGCTGCTCACAGCCGCGGTAAGGATCGAACCGGGGTGCTCTTTCTACTGGTTGCCCGAAACCTGTCGGAAGTCTGGCGATGGTGCTTCCAAACCGTCGACGAGCGCCCTTGGGTCCGCATCCGAGACCTCTACCTAGCGAACTTCTCAAGTTGACCGTCATGTTGTCGAATGGAGTAGTCGGGCTTGGAACAGCAGGCTCGGTCGATGTTCCGTGATGCGCGGGGCCGGTCTTGGGGGTGCGTTGGTCGTGATTGGCGATCTGATTCGCGACGGTGGGGTGCGCAGCGTCTACCAGCCGATCGTGAGGCTCGAGACCGGTGAGGTCGTCGGGTACGAGGCCCTTGCACGCGGTCCCGAAGGCCCACTCGCTGGTCCGTTGGCGCTCTTCTCGGCTGCGACCGAGGCCGGATGCCTGGCAGAGCTCGACGCCGCATGCCGCGCGGCTGCGATGCATGGGGCGGTGGAGCTGGGCCTGGCAGCACCCCTGACGCTTTTCGTGAACATCGAGCCTGAGGTCCTCAACGGGGCGGCGCTCGATCAGCTGATGACGATTGCGGACGGGTCGCCATCTGAGTTGCGGGTGGTCCTAGAGATCACGGAGCGGGCTCTTGCGAGCCGCCCGGCCGAGTTGCTGCAGACCGTCGGGCGCGTCAAAGAGCTGGGATGGCGCGTGGCGTTGGACGACGTCGGCGCCGAGCCAGCCTCGCTGGCCTTCATGCCGCTGTTGCGACCCGACGTGGTCAAGCTGGACCTGCGCCTGGTGCAGCAGCGTCCGGGGCCGGCGGTGGCCGAGATCATGAACGCGGTCAATGCCTACGCCGAGAGGTCAGGCGCCGTGCTGCTCGCCGAGGGGATCGAGGACGAGCAGCACCTGCAGATGGCACTGGGTCTGGGCGCGACGGTGGGCCAGGGCTGGATGTTCGGACGACCGGCCGCGACCCTCGCGTCAGGTCTGCCGACCGGTGAGCTCGTGCTCACGGACTCCGAGCCAGACCACGGTGCCCGCTCGCCGTTCGAGTGCCTCCCGGTCGGGACCGCGCTTCGTCGCTCACCCAAGTCGTTGTTGATCGAGGTCAGCAAGCAGCTCGAGCGCGAAGCCATGCGCGCCGGTGAGACCTGCGTCGTCACCTCGACCTTCCAGGAGCGCCGACACTTCACCCCCGCGACGGTGTCCCGATACCTGGACCTGGTCCGCCGAGTCGGTTTCGTGTGTGCGGTGGGCGAGGGGTTGTCCGCCGAACCGGCGCCCGGTGTCCGAGGCGCCGATCTGGCTCTGGGGGACCCGGTGCGCCACGAGTGGGACGTCGTGGTGCTAGGGCCGCACTTCGCAGCGGCGCTGCTCGCTCGCGACCTGGGCGACACCGGTCCCGATCGAGACCGCATGTTCGAGTATGCCCTGACCTACGACCGCGAGACGGTCGTCTCGGCGAGCCGGCAGCTCTTGGCACGGGTCCGTCCTCGCTCGGTGGAACCCGCACCGGCGACGACGGTCGCCGCGTCGGTCACGCCGTGTGAATCCGCCGCCGAGGTTGAGCCCGCCGCCGAGCTCGCTCCCGCGGTGCTGCACCGAGCGCTGGCGGCGACCAGCAACGGGGTGGCAATTGCCGACATGCTCGCCCCCGACTATCCGTTGATCTATGTGAACCGCGCCTTTGAGCTGCTCTCTGGGGTACGTGCCACCGATCTCCTCGGTCGCAACTGCCGATTCATGCAGGGTGAGGACACCGACCGGGGTGCCGTGCGACGGCTGGCTGAGGCCATCGAGCGCGGCGAGGAGGCTCGCGAGACCATCGTCAACTATCGCGGGCCGCAACAGGTGCCGTGGTGGAACGAGGTGCACCTGTCACCGGTCCACGACGACGACGGTCGAGTGGTGCAGTACATCGGGGTGCAGAACGACGTCACCGATCGAGTCGAGGCCGAGCGCAGGTTGCGGCTCGAGCGAGAGCGGGCCACCCGGTACCTCGACCGTATCGAGACCATCGCGAGCACCGATCCCCTCACCGGTCTGCTGAACCGACGTCGCCTGGAAGAACGCGTTGAGGCGGCGCTGCTGGAGGCCGCGATGAACGAGCAAGCGGTCGCGCTGCTTTACCTCGACCTGGACCAGTTCAAGCCCGTCAACGACACCTACGGGCACGCCGTCGGTGACCAGCTGCTCCAGGTCGTCGCACGCCGGCTGCGCAGCCAGCTCCGGCACACCGATCTGCTCGCCCGACTCGGCGGTGACGAGTTCTTGATCGCCCTGATCGACCTCGACGCCCGCACAGCCCAGGACGACGCACGACGCATCGCCGAGCTCGTGCAGGCGCACATCGCCCAGCCCGTCGTGGTTGGCGAGACGCAGGTGACCATCACTACCAGCGTGGGCATCAGCATCAGTAACCAGGACGGGAACGGCTTCGGGCCTCTGCTGCACCTCGCTGACTTGCGGATGTATGACAGCAAGCACCCCGTCGAGCGCATCGTCTGAGCAGCGCGAGCAGTCGCTGGGGGAGGGGGTCTCAGGCCAGGCGGCGAAGGTCATGCGTCCACCCGGCCGGGGATCTGAGTGGGACGTTCGTCAGCGCGCCACCCCGCGTGTCGGACCGACGAACTCGCACCCGGGCTCGGGCCCTGATCGGGCCCCGCGCCATGCCCACGTCGGCGGCGGCATCGAAGGTGAGCGTTGATGACCACGCGGACGCATATGAATGCAACCGTGGGGGTTGCCGTGTCAAGCGTAGTGGGCCATGACGAGCGTCCTCAGCGTCAACGCTCACCTGTTCGGCTTTGTGTTTCCGCACTCGAGGCCACGTTGCGTCCAAAGATGCAAAGTTGCCCGCTCGTCCCAAAGCATCTCGAGGATGCGCTCGTGCTTGCATAGCGTCGTCGGCATGACGATGACGAATCTCGACGCGACCTCGACGCAGATGACTCGCGACCCGGTCTGGCGCGGTGTCTTGAGCACACACCCACTGTTGTCCTTCTTTCTTCTCGCCAACTTGGCCAGCTGGGTGGCGTGGACGCCGTACGTGCTCTCCCAGAACGGGCTGGGTGTCTGGGACTTCACGTTCCCCGGTGGCGACGGCTTGTCCCAGCTCACCGGTGTGCTGCCCGGCGCCTATCTCGGACCGATCGGCGCGGCCGTGCTGATCACCGCGGTCACCCAGGGACGTCTGGGGCTACGGACGTGGCTAGGTCGGATGCTGCGCTGGCGCGTGGGGTGGCGCTGGTACGCAGCGACCCTGCTGGGCGTCCCGCTCGTCATGGTCCTGGCGACGACCGTGATGGGCGGCACTCCCACCGCACCCGGCGCCCTCGTGCTGATCGCGCTGGTGCCCGGCCTGGTCATGCAGGTGCTGACGACGGGCCTGGCCGAAGAGCCGGGCTGGCGTGACTTCGCGCTGCCGCGCCTGCAGGACCGGTTCGGTCCACTCGGCGCCGCGGCGATCCTCGGTCCGCTGTGGGGAGCCTGGCACCTGCCGCTGTTCCTCACGGACTGGGCCGGCGGGGACTCGACGTGGGTGGACGTGGTCGTGTTCCTGGCCTTCACCTGCTGCTTCAACGTCGTGATGACCTGGGTCTTCAACCGCACCGGCCAGAGCGTGCCCCTGGCCATGCTGCTCCACGTCAGCGTCAACAACACCGCGTCGATCGCGTGGAGCGACACCTTCCCCGGCCTCGGCGGCGCCGACCTCCAGCGCGCCCTGCTGCTGGCCGCGGCGATCGCGGCGGCCATCCTCCTGGTGGCCACGCGAGGTCGCCTGGGGTACCCGGGCGCTGTAGTGCGCACTCACCACCTGACGAAGATGGGAGACTGACGCCGTGCAGGTGAGGGCGGTGCGGCTCACGACGGCGTCCGCCACCTGGGCCGTTGCCGTCCTACTCATGGTCGTGCTGCCGCTCGTGTCGGCCGGTGACCCCGACCTCGCGGACGTGCCTGGCCTGGGCTCTGGTCCGTGGTGGCTCGGCCTCGGCGTCGTGACCCTGCAGGCCGGGTTCCTGGTGCGACAGCCGGCGGCGCCGCGCGCCGTCCTGGTGGTCGTCGCCCTCGGGGCGCCAGCCGGTGCCGTGGTGGGTCTGCAGTCGCTCATCGGCGTCACCACCGTCGCCGTGCTCGTCGCGGCCTACCGCGCCGTACTGGCCGTCCCACTGGAGCGGCTGTGGCCGGCGCCGGCTGCGGGCGCGGCCCTCATTGCGCTCGGCCAGCTGCTGAGCCAGCTTCTGCCCCACGACCAGGGCGAGGTCGAGATCGGCGCGGCCGTCGTCGGGTCCCTGGTCCAGGGCATCGGCAGCGTCGGCGGCGCCGTCCTGGTCGCCGTGCTGGTGCGCTCGCGGCGCCAGGCCACCGACTCTCGCGAGCGGGAGGTCCTCGCGCTACGGCGGGAGCAGGCCGCGCTCGTCGAGGTCGCCGTGGCCCGCGAGCGGACCGCGATGGCGCGCGAGCTGCACGACATCGCCGCCCACCACCTGTCCGGGATCGCGGTGATGACCGGCGCCATTGGCCGACAGATCGACACCGACCCCGAGGGCGCCAAGCGCGCGGTCCAGGAGGTCCGCGCGCACAGCCGCGAGACGCTGCGCGACCTGCGCCGGCTCGTGGTCCTGCTGCGCGAGGACATGACAGGATCGGGCGCCGCCGGCCTGGTGGGCGAGGAGTCCCTGGCCGGCGTGTCCGGGCTCGTGAAGACGGCGCGCCGCACCGGCGCGGAGGTGAGCCTGACGGTCCACAGTCGGCCCGACGGCCGCCCGGTGGCGAGCGGCGTCGGGCCACTGTCCCAGCTTTCGGCGTACCGCACGGTCCAGGAGGCCCTGGTCAACGCCGCCCGCCACGCGCCGGGTGCGGCGGCCGAGGTCACCCTCGACGCGCACGACCCCGCCCGCGTGGTCGTCACCGTCCGCAGCGGGCCCGCACGTGGCACCCGCGAGGGGCCGCACGGCGGCTTCGGGCTGGTCGGGATGCGCGAGCGCGCCGACCTCACCGGCGCCGACCTCTCCGTCGGCCCCACCCCCGACGGCGGCTGGCTGGTCGAGCTGGTCCTGCCGGTCGAGCAGACGTCGCCCGAGCCGCCGGCACCGACACCATCAAAGGACGGCCCATGATCCGCGTCATCGTCGCCGACGACCAGCCCCTGGTGCGCACCGGGCTCACCACCCTCATCGGCGCCGAGCCCGACCTCGAGGTCGTGGCCGCGGTCGGCGACGGCGCCGCCGCGATCGAGGCGGCCCGGCGCCTGCACCCCGACATCGCCTGCCTGGACATCCGCATGCCCGGCACCGATGGCATCCAGGCCACCCGTGCGCTGACCGGACCGGACGTCGCAGACCCGGTGCCGGTGCTCATCTTGACGACGTTCGACATCGACGAGTACCTCTTCGGTGCCCTGGAGGCCGGCGCATCGGGCTTCCTGCTCAAGGACGCCGAGCCCGACGACGTCACCGCGGCCATCCGCTCGGTGGCCGCCGGCAACGGCACGCTCGCCGACGAGCTGATCAGGCGCGTGCTCACCGAGCTGGTCAGTCGGCGCCGCACGCTGCCGGTCACCGCGGCTCGCGCCGCCGAGCTGCTCACCCCGCGTGAGCAGGACATCCTGCTGCTGCTGGCCGAAGGTATGTCGAACGAGGAGATCGCCCGCAGCCTCGTCGTCGAGGTGTCCACCGTCAAGTCCCACCTGGCCCGGATGCTGCCCAAGCTCGGGGTGAAGTCCCGGCTGCACGCGGCGGTCTGGGCCTACCAGAACGGCCTGGTGGAGGTCCCTCGCTGAGGTCCGCCGCATCAAGGGGTTGTACCGAAAGATGAACACGGGCCTGTTCTCGAAGTCGTGGACCCGTGGTCCACCGGCGGTGACGAGCGAGACGGTGATATCTCGACGCCCGCAGGCTTGGCAGCCCATGGGTGGTCCACGGTGGCGTCACTGTGGGTGAGGTCCCCGTGGCTCAGTGAGTAGGCCGTGGCCCCGAAGGTATGACCCGTGCGCAGGGCCAGACCGATCGGACGTGGGGTGCGACGACGTGCGCCGACCATCACGTTGCGGGTCGCGATGACGATCGACCCGACAGTTCGCAGGCACAGGTAAACGAGGCTGATCATGCGGTGTCGGCTGTCGTGAGGGGCATGGGCTGACCGGTGGTCATGGCGGGCTGCCGTGGTCGTCGTGGTGCGGGGTTCGAGTGAGATAGGGGGCGGGGTTGCCCGCTGCTCGTGCACCTGAGGCCAGCCACGCTGCTACGCCTGATGGGTGTCGGCGTTCAAGCTCGTCGAGACACAGCTGCCGCTCCAGGACGATGGTGCAGCGCACCATGGGGGTGGCGCGGTGCAGACGGGTGTAGCTGGAGCGCCAGTGCCAACACAGCTCGTCGTCGCTCCACGAGGGCATGTTCTCTCGCAGCTGGCGTTCGATCATTCGGCGAAACTGTGGTTCGCGATCGGCCGCTCCCGACGCCGCGAGATTGCGAGGTGGAGGAATGGGGTGCGGCCGTCGGTAGCGCGCCCAGAGGTGCTGGCCGAGGTCGGACATCAGCACGACCGGAAGTCCGAACAGGGCGATGGCCAGAGCTGCACCCAGCGCGAGCCCCGCCGAGACGGCCGCGAAACCCCATAGTGCGATGACGAAGGTGACGGCACCGCTGACCGCGGCCGCACTGGTGACCAGGTCAACCCGTGCCTGTGAGGCCCACGCGCGACCTTGGTGATGTGCGGCGAACGCGGCGCAGCCGGTGAGCAGACCCAGGCTGGCCCAGACTCCGGTCGGGACCAGGACGAGGCACAGCACCATTCCGGCCGCGAGCAGTGTTGTCGACCCGGTGGCCCATGCGCGCCGATAAATTTTCACTTGAGACCTCGGGCTCTGCTCGGGGGGTCTGGGGGGGTGTTCACACAGCACAGTCGGGCCGCTGGCCAAGGGTGGTGCCGGGCCCGAGCCCGGCACGCCGGTCAGGCTGAGTGGCTGCCCACTGAGGTGGTGCCGAACAGGAGCGTCCGGCTGGCGGTGTCGAAGAAGACCGTGCCGGCGGTGGACAGCAGGTCCTGCAGGTTGTCCTGATCCTCGGCGTTGATCGTCAAGACCTCCTCGCGGGCGCCTTGGTCCAGCACCAACTGCATCGTCCAGGTGCCCGGCCCGCCGGCGGTGCCAGCAACCCAGGAGAACTGGTAGTGGCTGAGCTGGCGCACGGCGAGCTTGTCGTCCGCAGCGACCTGGCCGCCTCCACGGGAAGCCATCAGAGACCGACCTTGGAGGCCAGGCCGCCGCCGGGCAGGTCCTTGGGGTCGATGCCGAGCTTGGACAGCAGGCCCGAGTCCTTATCGGTGTCGACTTTGTCGGGCAGTTCTGACTTGGCCTTCTCGGCTTTGTCGTGGTCGCCCTTGGACTTCAGCATGTCGACGATCTGGCTCTTGTCGATGTTCATGGTGCCTCTCCTTCGTGGTTGGTGTGGGGTGCAGCGCCCGGGGCGAGATGGGGCTCGCCCCGGGCACGATCGGGACCCGAGAAGGTCAGTGGCAGAACTGTTCTCTCAGCGTCCGAGCCCGGTCCTGTCGACCTTGCGGTGGAAGCGCATGCCGGCGAGCCCACCGAGGAGGGCGCCGACGAGGGCCGCGAGGGCGACGGCGACGAGCGCGATGATGCCGCCGGTCGTCAGGTCGCTGGTCGAGACGGGGATGCGCGGGAAGCTGTTCAGCGTCGACAGGACGTCGTACTTCGCACCGGCGATCGCGCCGACGACGGCGACGACGACCGCGATGACGACGGCCCACAGCCAGACCGCGAGACCCTGCTTGAGGCCGTTGAAGCGGGCCATGCGGCCGGCGACGTAGCCGCCGCAGTAGTAGGCGACGAGCAGGATGACGAGCAGCACGATCCCGCCGACGATGCCGATGGTGCTCGAGCTGCTGGAGGCCTGCTGGGTGACCTGGTCGACGTTCTTGTTGCTGGCCACGCCGACGGCGGTGCCGGCGGCGGCGAGGATCGCGGTGAGGATGATCGTCATGCCGGTGGCGGTCAGCCAGCCGAAGAAGGCCGACCCGATCTTGATGCCGCCGTGCTCGTCCTGCTCGTGGTCGACGACCTCCTTGCGGCTGGCCGTGCCGGGGCGGCCGGTGTCGTCGTGGCCGCCCTCGGGGCTGTGGTCGTCGTCGTGTCCGCGGGACAGCCGGCTGGCTCCCGCGTTCTTGTCCGGGCTCATCAATGCTCCTGGTGTGGTGGTGAGTCGAGGGGTGGAGGTGTGACATGGGTGCTGCGCGGCCACGCGCAGCACCCACCACCTCGTCGTGCGGGCTGGGTCAGCCCTTGCGGTCGGTGTCGAGCCGGCCATCGCCGTCGACGTCGATGCCGTCATCGCTCGTGCCCTCGGTGTCGATCTGCTCCTTGCGGAGCGTCTCGTCGATCTGGGCCTCGTCGGTCACGGTGCGGGTGTCGAGCTTGACCCGCTCCTGGGCGACGACCTCCTTGTCCACGACAGGGCGCTCGGCGTGCAGCGTCACCTCGTGCTCCTCCTCGGTGATGTCGCCACCGGAGGTGGCGTAGCCGCGGTTGGCGTCGGTGATCGGCTCGCGCTCGATCCGCACCTCCTCGTGCGAGACCGGCACGGTCTGCGTGACGTTCTCGGTGACGACGTACTTGCGCAGACGGGCCTTGCCAGTCTCGACGTTCTCGGTGCCAACACGGAGCTGCTCCTCCGAGCGGGTCATCGCGTCGTCGGTGGTCGGACCCGAGGTGTCCTGCCCGACGATACCGGGCTCACCGGCGCGGTCACGACGGTCGTGGGTGTCGGTGCCGTTCGGGTCGTCGGCGTTGCGCCGGCCGGTGTCGGACTGGCCGGACGGGTGCATCGCTGCCGCTGCTTCGCTGTCGCCGCTCAGGCCGTAGTAGGTGTACAGCTGCTGCTCCTCTGAGGGGTCGAGGTGGCCGTTGGCGTCGACGCGGGGAGCGTCCTTGACCATGGCCTTGTCGAACCCGACCGTCAGGTCGTTGCCCGACACCGACGCCTGGGAGAGCGGCACGAACGATTCGGCGGTGCCGAACATGCCCGTGGAGACGGTGACCCACTCGGGCTCGCCGGTGTGGTCGTCGAGGAAGATCTGACCGATCTTCCCGATCTTGGTGCCGTCGGTCTCGACGACGTTGCCGCCGCCGTTCATCAGGGTCCGTGCGTCGTCGGT
>NZ_JBMGQR010000053.1:0-32275 GCF_049059935.1 Solicola agrisoli
CCTCGGCGCCTACCCCGCGCTCGCGCTCGACGCGCACAAGCAGCGCGTGGACGGCGTGGCCAGCAACATGGGCCACCTGCTCGGCACCGGCCTGCTGACCGAGGAGGAGACGGCCACGGTCGCCGCCCGCCTGCTCCACCCGACGATGTTCTCCGGCCACGGCATCCGCACGCTGTCGTCCGACAACGGCGGGTACTGGCCGTGGCGCTACCACTGCGGCTCGGTCTGGACGCACGACACCGCCGTCGTCGTCGATGGCCTGCGCCGCACCGGGCACACGGACGCGGCGGCCACCGTCGCACGCGGGCTGCTGCGTGCCGCCGAGGGCTTCGACCACCGGATGCCCGAGCTGTTCGCCGGCCTCGACGACACCGTCTTCCCTCCCTCGCCCTACCCCGCCTCCTGCCGCCCCCAGGCCTGGGCCGCCGCGTCGGTCGTCCCCGTCGCCCGTGCCCTCGGCGCCCTCTAGCCCGCCGCTGGACTCCCCCTCCGTCCGCGATCTGAAGCCTCGTGGTGGTCAAACCCGGCCGTTGACCACACCAAGGCTTCGGATCGCGGACGGGAGGGACGCGGGAACAGGGGGCGGGGGGCGCCGGTTCTCCTGGTGTGAGCACCTCGCCCGAGCACCGCACCGACGTCGTGGTGGTCGGCGCGGGGCAGGCGGGGCTGTCGGCGGCGCACCACCTGGCCCGCCTCGGCGTCGACCACGTGGTGCTCGACGCCAACGACTCCCCCGGCGGCGCCTGGCAGCACCGCTGGCGGACGCTGTCGATGCAGGACGTGCACGGCGTCGCGTCGCTGCCGGGTCTCGCGGCCCCCGACTCCGACCCCGCCTCGGCCGCCCGCGACGCCGTCCCGGCCTACTTCGCCGACTACGAGCGGCGATTCGACCTCGACGTCCGGCGCCCCGTGAAGGTCTCCCGCGTCGAGGACGCGGACGGCCTCCTGCGGGTCAGCACCGACCACGGGACGTGGACCGCACCCGCCCTGGTCAACGCCACGGGCACGTGGGAGCGCCCGTTCGTGCCGCACTTCCCCGGCGTCGAGACGTTCGCGGGCCGGCAGGTCCACACCCACGACTACGACGGCCCCGACGACCTCGCCGGCCTCGACGTCGTCGTGGTGGGCGGTGGCGCGTCGGCCGTGCAGATCCTCGGCGAGCTCGCGCCCGTGGCGCGCACCACCTGGGTCACGCGCCGTCCGCCGGTCTGGCGCGGCCCGGGCGACTTCGACACCGAGGCGGGGCGCGAGGCCGTCGCGCTCGTCGAGGAGCGCGTCCGACGCGGACTGCCACCGCAGAGCGTCGTCAGCGTCACCGGGCTGATGCTGCGCCCGCAGGAGGAGCAGGCCCGCCTGCTCGGGGCCTACGAGCGGCACCCGATGTTCGCGACGGTCGAGCCGCACGCCGTCCGCTGGGCCGACGGGACGTCCGCGCCCGCCGACGTCATCGTCTGGGCCACCGGCTTCCGTCCCTCGGTCGGCCACCTGGCCCCGCTGCGCCTGCGCGAGGCGACCGGCGGGATCCGGCTGGTCGCCCGCGAGGACGCCCACACCCCCACCACCGCGGCGCGCGACCACCGCGTCCAGCTCGTCGGGTACGGGCCGTCGGCCAGCACGATCGGCGCCAACCGGGCCGGCCGCGTCGCCGCCCTCGCCGCGCGGCGCACCGTCGAGGCCTCCCGCGAGCTCGTCGCCTGACACGGGCCACCGTGCAGATAGGTGCACGTCACAAAGAATTCACGCGCGCAACAGTTGCACGGGCGTTATGATCCTGCGGTGCAACCATCCAACGACCGTCTCTACGGGTCGCTGCAGCTGTTCCTGCAGCGGGTCTTCAGCCTCGTCGAGGGCGACGCCATGGAGCGCCTCGTCGAGCTCGACGTGACGCTCTCGCAGGCGCGCACCACGCTCCTGCTCTCGCACGTCGGCGAACCGGTGACGATCAGCGACATCGCCCGCCGTCTCGGCCTCTCGGTGGCCGCGGCCGGACGCAACGTCGACCAGCTCGTCAGGCTCGGGATCGCCGAGCGGCACGACCACCCGACCGACCGGCGGGTCACGCTCGTCTCGCTGTCCCCCACCGGCCTCGAGGCCGCCGACCAGCACCTCGACCACAAGCGCAAGGCCCTGCGGATCCTCGTCGACCGTCTCCCCGACGCCGACTGCGACCGTCTGCACGAGGCCCTCCAGCCCATCCTCCAGGGCGACTACCTCAGCACCAGCACGACCACGAAGGACCTGAGCCATGTCAACAGCTGAGCAGACCTACCCCGACAAGATCGACGGTGCGGTGCTCAAGATCGCCGGCGTCGTCGTCCTCGGCGCGATCATGTCGATCCTCGACATCACCGTCGTCAACGTCGCACTGCCGACCTTCCAGCGCGTCTTCTCCGACGACCCGACCGCGCCGCTGGCCTACTCCACCGTCGCCTGGACGGTGACGGCCTACACGCTGGCGCTGGCCACCGTCATCCCGCTGACGGGCTGGGCCGCCGACCGCTTCGGCACCAAGCGTCTCTACCTCACCGCCGTCGGCCTGTTCACCGCCGGCTCGGTGCTCTGCGCGGCCGCGCAGGACATCAACATGCTCATCGGGTTCCGCGTCCTGCAGGGCCTCGGCGGCGGCATGCTGATGCCGCTCGGCATGACGATCATGACCCGCGCCGCCGGCCCGGCCCGGATGGGACGCCTGATGGCGATCCTGGGCGTGCCGATGCTGCTCGGCCCGATCCTCGGTCCCATCCTCGGCGGCTGGCTGATCGAGAACGCCAGCTGGCACTGGATCTTCCTGATCAACCTGCCGATCGGCGCGCTCGCGCTCGTCTACGCCTCGATCGTCCTGCCCAAGGACTCGCCGGTGCCCTCGGAGCGGTTCGACTGGATCGGCATGCTCCTCATGTCGCCCGGCCTGGCCCTGTTCCTGTTCGGCGTCTCGTCGCTCCCCGTCGAGGACGGCGACGTCACCGCTCCCCGCGTGTGGGTCTCGGTGCTCGCCGGCGTGGTGCTGATCGGGCTCTTCGTCCGCCACGCGTTCAAGCCCGAGCACCCGCTGCTCGACCTGCGCCTGTTCGGCAACCGCAACCTGACGCTCGCGATCATCACGATGTTCCTCTTCGCGTCGGCGTTCTTCGGCGGACTGCTGCTCGTCCCGACCTACTTCCAGGAGGTCCGCGGCGAGACGACGCTGGCGGCCGGCCTGCTGATCGCCCCCCAGGGCATCGGCGCGCTGCTCACGATGCCGATCGCCGGAGCGCTCACCGACAAGATGCCGGTCGGACGGATCGTCCCGGTCGGGCTGACGCTGATCGTGGTCGGCATGCTCGGCCTCACCCAGCTCGACTCGGACACCTCGTACACGTTCATCATCGCGTCGCTGTTCGTCATGGGCCTGGGCATGGGCGGCACGATGATGCCGATCATGACCTCGGCGCTCAAGACGCTGACGCACCACGAGGTGGCCCGCGGATCGACGCTGCTCAACATCACCCAGCAGGTCGCCAGCTCGGTCGGCGTCGCGGTGATGTCGGTGATCCTCACCAGCCACATCAAGGGCAGCGAGCTCGCCGGTCCCGCGATGGCCGGCCTGCGCGACGCGCAGGTCCGGGCCCAGCTCGGCGAGCAGGGCATGGCCGCCGGCCTCATGCAGGCGGCGCACGCGTTCGCCGACACCTACTGGGTGGCGTGGGGCCTGGTCCTGCTCACGCTCGTCCCGGCGCTGATGCTCCCGCGCAGGCGCGAGGTCTCGCACCTCACCGACGACGAGGACGCCGCACCGCCGGTGATCCTGCACTGACCCACCCCGCCCCGACGCCCGGTCCGCACCTGCTGCGGGCCGGGCGTCGTCGCGTCCGCCACGGTCGACCTATGCACCTCGTTGCACTGCACGCCGGTGCAGAGGTACGGTCCCGGCATGGCCCTGGAGCACGCGATCCTGGTGTCGCTCGCCGAGCAGCCGGCGAGCGGGTACGACCTGACGCGCCGCTTCGACCGCTCGATCGGGCTGTTCTGGCGGGCGACGCACCAGCAGGTGTACCGGACGCTGGCCCGGATGGAGGACGACGGGCTCGTCGCCTCCACCGCCGTGGAGCAGCAGGGCCGCCCCGACAAGAAGGTCTTCGCGATCGCCGACGCCGGGCGCGAGGCGCTCGCGTCCTGGGTGGACGCACCCGGGCCCGTCGAGCAGACCCGCAGCGACCTCGCCGTCCGCGTCCGCGGCATCCACCACGGCGACGCGTCGACGGTGCTCGACGACGTCCGCCGTCACCTCGACGCCCACCGCGAGCGGCTCGAGGGGTTCCGCCGCAGCAGCGAGCGGCACTACCCCGATCCCGACGCGCTCGCGCCCGAGGACGTCGGGCCCTACCTGGTGCTGCGCGGGGGAATCCGCACCGAGGAGGCCGTCGTGGCCTGGTGCGAGGAGATCATCGCGACGTTCGCCGTGACGCCCGCAGGCCGCGCAGCCCCACGACCAGCACGCCCAGCCCGATGAGCACGGCGGCGGTGATGAGCACCGCGTGCACCCAGAAGAACGGCTGCGGCGTGCTCGACCACGCGGCGCCGGCCCACGCGCGGTCGTCGCGGACGACCGCCAGCGCGAACCGCGGCCAGACCACGACGTTGAACACGCCGGCGCCGACCAGGAACCACCACGTCGTCTTTCCCACGGCTCCAGTGAACACCCCGCTCCCCACCGGTGAGGAACCCCGCCCGTGAACGACCACCCCCTGCTCCTGTCGCCGCTCGACGTCGGCCCGTTCTCCCTGCGCAACCGGGTGGTGATGGGCTCGATGCACACCGGCATGGAGGACCGCGCCAAGCACCTGCCCGAGCTGGCTGCGTACGTCGCCGAGCGCGCGAAGGGCGGCGTCGCGATGATCGTGACGGGCGGGTACGCGCCGCACTGGCGCGGCTGGCTGCTCCCCGCGGGGTCGCAGATGACCTCGCGCCGCCTCGCCGAGAAGCACCGCGTCGTCACCGACGCCGCGCACGAGCACGGCGCGAAGATCGTCCTGCAGCTGCTGCACGCCGGTCGCTACGGCTACACGCCGTTCAACAAGGCCGCGTCGAGCCGCAAGTCGCCGATCACGCCGTTCCGTCCGCGCGCGATGAGCACCCGCGAGGTCGAGGCGTGCGTCGGGCACTTCGCCGACGCCGCCGCGCTCGCGCAGCACGCCGGCTACGACGGCGTCGAGATCATGGGCTCCGAGGGCTACCTGATCAACCAGTTCCTCGCCGCGCGCACCAACGACCGCACCGACGCGTGGGGCGGCAGCGCGTCCAACCGGATGCGGTTCCCCGAGGCCGTCGTCGGACGGGTCCGCGAGCGCGCCGGCAGCGACTTCCTCGTCCAGTACCGGATGAGCCTGCTCGACCTCGTCGACGACGCGCAGACGTGGGACGAGACCGTCGAGCTCGCGCACCGCGTGGAGGCCGCCGGCGCCGACGTGATCAACACCGGCATCGGCTGGCACGAGGCCCGCATCCCCACGATCGTCACCTCGGTGCCGCGCGCCGCGTTCGCCTGGACGACCGCGCGCCTGCGAGGCGAGGTGGGCGTGCCGGTGGTGGCGTCCAACCGGATCAGCACCCCCGACGTCGCCGAGCGGATCCTCGCCGACGGCCAGGCCGACCTCGTCTCGATGGCCCGTCCGCTGCTGGCCGACCCCGACTTCGTGAACAAGACGGCCGCCGGCCGGGCCGACGAGATCAACACCTGCATCGCCTGCAACCAGGCCTGCCTGGACCACACGTTCGCCAACAAGCGGGCCTCGTGCCTGGTCAACCCGCGTGCCGGGCACGAGACGACGCTCGTCCTGCTGCCGGTGCCGCCGCAGCGCCGGCGCCGGATCGCCGTCGTCGGCGCCGGGCCGGCCGGGCTGTCGGCAGCCGTCGCCCTGGCCGAGCGCGGTCACGAGGTCGAGGTGATGGAGGCCGAGGAGCAGGTGGGCGGCCAGTTCCGTCTCGCCATGCGCATCCCCGGCAAGGAGGAGTTCGCCGAGACGCTGCGGTTCTGGACGCGACGCTGCGAGGTGCTCGGCGTCAAGGTCCACCTGGGCACGCGCGTCGACGCCGACGCCCTCGTGGGCGCCGGCTTCGACGACGTCGTCCTCGCGACGGGCGTGCGTCCCCGCCTGCCCGAGGTGGACGGCGTCGACCACCCGAGCGTCGTCACCTACGCCGAGGCGCTGCGCGGCGAGAGGCCCGTCGGCGACCGCGTCGCCATCATGGGCGCCGGTGGCATCGGGTTCGACGTCGCCGAGTTCTGCATCGCCGAGCAGCACGAGCCCGCCGAGGCGTGGATGCGCCGCTGGGGCGTCGGCGACCCCGCCGTCGTGCGCGGCGGCCTGGCCGAGAAGGTGCACGAGACCCCGCTGCGGCAGGTGACGCTGCTGCAGCGCAAGACCACCCCGCTCGGCAAGGGGCTGGCCAAGACCACCGGCTGGGTGCACCGCACCACGCTCAAGGACGCCGGCGTCGAGATGGTGCGCGGCGTCGCCTACGAGCGGATCGACGACGACGGCCTGCACGTCACCGTCGACGGCGCCCCGCGTCTGGTCGAGGCCGACACCGTCATCGTGTGCACCGGCCAGGAGTCGGTCAGCGACCTCGCCGCACCCCTGCGCGACGCCGGCGTCACCGTCCACGTCGTCGGCGGCGCCGACGTCGCCGCCGAGCTCGACGCCAAGCGCGCCGTCCGCCAGGCCACCGAGCTCGCCGCCCGCCTCTGATCCATAACGTAATCCTTGCGGTCGTCACGTCGATGACATACCGTCACGCCATGGACCCCCGCACCGGCACCCGCCCGATGGAGGCCGGCGTCGTCACCGACCTCACCGGACGCCTGAGCTACGCCGACTACCTCGACCTTCCCACGCTGCTCAGCGCCCAGAACCCGGTGAGCCGGCCCGAGCACCACGACGAGCTGCTCTTCATCGTCCAGCACCAGACCACCGAGCTGTGGTTCAAGCTGGTGCTCCACGAGCTGCGGGCGGCGGTCGAGGCGCTCGACGTCGACGACCTCGGGCGCGCGCTCAAGGGCGTCGCCCGCGTCAAGCACGTCCAGCGCACGCTCGCCGAGGCCTGGACGGTGCTCGCCACGCTCACGCCCAGCGAGTACGCGGAGTTCCGCGACGACCTCGGCACGTCGTCGGGGTTCCAGTCCGCGCAGTACCGGGCCGTCGAGTTCATCCTCGGCAACAAGGACCCGCGGGCGATGGCGGTCTTCGACACCGACCCCGCCGCGCACGCCGACCTCGCCGCACTGCTCGAGGCGCCCACCCTCTACGACGCGTTCTGGCGCCACCTGGCCCGGACCGGGCTCGACGTCCCCGCGTCCGTCCTCGAGCGCGACGTCCGCGAGCCGTGGACGCTCCGCGAGGAGCTGCTGCCGCTGATCGTCGGCATCTACGAGCGCCCCGCCGAGCACTGGGAGGCCTACGAGGCGTTCGAGGAGCTCGTCGACCTCGAGGAGAACTTCCAGCTGTGGCGGTTCCGGCACGTCCGCACCGTCACCCGCATCATCGGCGGCAAGCGCGGCACCGGAGGGTCCAGCGGGGTGGGGTACCTGCAGAAGGCGCTCGACCTCACGTTCTTCCCCGAGCTGTTCGCGGCACGGACGGAGATCGGCTGATGGACCTCGCCACCCGCGCCCACGACCTCGACGCCGCCGACCCCCTGCGCGCGCACCGCGACCTGTTCCTGCGCGGCGCCGACGACGACGTCGTCGCCTACCTCGACGGCAACTCCCTGGGCCGGCCGCTGAGGGCCAGCGCCGAGCGGATCACCGCGTTCGTCACGGGCGCGTGGGCCGGACGCCTCATCCGCGGCTGGGACGAGCAGTGGTTCGACCTCCCGCTCACCATCGGCGACCGCCTCGGCGACGTCGTCCTCGGCGCCGCACCCGGCCAGGTGACGGTCGGCGACTCCACCACCGTCCTGCTCTACAAGCTGGCCCGCGGCGGGGTGGCGCTGCGTCCGGGTCGCGACGAGGTCGTGCTCGACACCGACAACTTCCCCACCGACCGGTACGTGCTCGAGGGCATTGCCGACGAGCTCGGGCTCACGCTGCGGTGGGTCGAGACCGACCCGCGCGACGGCGTCCGCGCCGACCGGCTGGCACCGATCCTGTCCGAGCGGACGGCGCTCGTGGTGCTCAGCCACGTCGCGTACCGCTCGGGCCACCTCGCCGACGCCGCCACGATCACCTCGCTCGTGCACGACGCGGGGGCGCTCGTGCTGTGGGACCTGTCGCACTCGGTGGGCTCGGTGCCGGTCGAGCTCGACGCGTGGGGCGTCGACCTCGCGGTCGGGTGCACCTACAAGTACCTCAACGGCGGGCCCGGCTCGCCGGCGTTCGCCTACGTGCGCGCCGAGCACCAGGACGGGTTCCGCCAGCCCGTGCAGGGCTGGATGGGACGCGCGGACGCGTTCGCGATGGGCCCCGGGTACGAGCCGGCCGCAGGCATCCGTCGCGTCATCAGCGGCACCCCGCCCGTGCTCGGCATGCTCGCGATGCAGGACACGCTCGACCTCCTCGCCGACGTCGGCATCGGCGCCGTCCGCGAGAAGTCGGTGCTGCTGACGACCCTCGCCATCGAGGCCTCCGACGAGCTGCTCGCTCCCCTGGGCGTCGAGCTCGCCACGCCCCGCGAGGCCTCCGAGCGCGGTGGGCACGTGACGCTCGACCACCCGTCGTTCCGGGAGGTGACGGCGGCGCTGTGGACGCGTGGCGTCATCCCCGACTTCCGCGCGCCGATGGGTCTGCGCCTCGGCCTCAGCCCGCTGAGCACCGGCTTCGACGAGCTGCTGACGGGCGTCGAGGCCGTGCGCGCCGAGCTCGCCGGCCGGTGAGCGACGACCGCGCCGGGCTCGACGACGTCGACTCCCGGCCGGGCAGCGTCACGTCGCTGGTGCGCACGGTGCTCGGCACGCACCTGCGCGACCTCGGCGGATGGGTGGCCGTCGCCGACCTGGTGCGGCTGCTCGAGGCGCTCGACGTGCCGGCCGACAGCACGCGCGTCGCCGTCGGGAGGCTCAAGTCGCGAGGCGTGCTCGCCGCCGAGGCGCGCGACGGCCGGAGCGGCTACGCCCTCACCGGTCACACGGCCGCGATGCTCGACCGCGGCGACGCCCGCATCTTCGGGCCGGGCGCGTCCGACGGCGACGGCTGGCTGCTGGTGTCGTTCAGCATCCCCGAGGAGCGCCGCGGCGACCGTCACCAGCTGCGGCGGCGCCTCGCCTGGGCCGGCTGCGGCACCGTCTCGTCCGGCCTCTGGGTCGCGCCGGCCCACCGCGCCGACGACGTCGCCGCCGTGGTCGACGGGCTCGGGCTGCGCGACCACGTCACGACGTTCGCCTGCCAGGAGGTGGACGCGCCCGTCCCGCTGCCCGACGCCGTGCGCTCCTGGTGGGACCTCGACGCCGTCGCCGACCGTCACCGGGCGTTCCTGGACGAGCACGCCTCGGCGGTCGACCCGGCCGACGGCCGCGACGCCTTCGTCCACCTGACGCGGCTCGTCGACGCCTGGCGCGCGATCCCCTATGTCGACCCCGGCCTCCAGCCCCGCCTGCTGCCCGGCGACTGGCCCGGCACCCGCAGCGCCGCCCTCGTCGCCGACGCCCGTGCCCGCCACCTGCCCCCGGCCCGTGCGTGGGTGCGCGACGTCGTCCGTCCCACCTGACCCAGGTTTCCCAGGTTCACCTGGGAAACCGACGAGACCACGGGAAGTTCCCCGGGGTGCCGTCGGAACACCAGGTGAACCTGGGAAACCGTCGACGGACGAGGCGCGCGGCGGACATCTCGGGCACGATGTGCGGGTGACCTCACGCCTGCGCCTGCCCGTCCCGCTCGCCCTGGTCGTGGTGGTGCTCGCCGCGGTGGCGCTGATCGCCTCGACGGCCCACGTGCCGGCCGACGCGGCCACCCGGACGATCACCCTCGGCGGCGTCAAGGTGCGGGTCACCGACAAGACCCAGCAGGTCGTCACGATCAACCGCAGCTCGGGGACGCGCGCCCGCGCCACCTACTGGCGCAAGACCGCCAAGGGCTGGGACGCGCGCCGCACCACCAAGAACGCCCGCATCGGCTCCGGCGGCCTGGTCGCCGGCCACCAGCGCAAGCAGTGGACGAGCACGACGCCGATCGGCACCTACAAGATGCGCGAGGCCTTCGGCAACAGCGCCGCACCCGCCGGCACCGACCTGCCGTTCCACCGGGTCCGCTCGGGCGACTACTGGGTGCAGGACAACGCGTCGCGCTACTACAACCAGCTGCGCAACAAGAGCCAGGGCGGCTTCCGCTGGAGCCTCCCGTCCAGCAAGCGCAACAGCTCGGAGTACCTGCCGTCCTACGGCACCCAGTACCGCTGGGCCATCGTCATCGACTTCAACCGGCCCGTGGCCAAGAGGAAGAAGGGCTCGGGCATCTTCCTGCACGTGAACGGCAGGGGCGCGACGGGCGGCTGCGTCTCGGTGCCCAAGGCCTTCATGCGCGACATGATGGAGCTGCTCGACCCCAAGTACGCGCCCCGCATCGCCATCGGCCGCTGAGCGCCACCGCGGGACGGCTCACGCGGACGGGGCGCCGTCGCCGCGCGCGCCGGCCATGGCGGCGTCGGTGTCGGTGAAGCCCTCCTCGATCCGGGTACGGATGTGCCGGACGAGACGCGCGGGCTCCTTGCCCACCTTGAGCACGTGGACGCCCGGCTCGACGGCGGGCAGCAGGTCCTCGGTCCACGACGGCAGGCCGAACAGCGAGACCACGGTGCTGGCGTCGTCCGAGCGCGACTGCCGGTAGACGTGCACCACCTGCGCCTCGCGCACCAGGCTCATCGCGTCGGAGTCCGGCGGCAGGTCGGACACGTGGTGGATGACGGTGACGAACGCCAGTCCGATGCCGCGTCCGCGCTTGACCAGGGAGCGCAGGATGCCCGCGACGCTCGTCGTGCCCGGGCCCGTCAGGCGGGCGGTGTGGTACCCCTCCTCCAGCACGATGATCCGCTGGCCTGGACGCGCGGCCCACACCGACGACAGGAACGTGGCCACCAGCGCCATGACGAGCGACAGCGCGGGCGAGTCCTCGTCGAGCTCGGAGGTGTCGAAGACCAGCAGCGGCGCCGACCAGTCGACCGAGTCGGACGTGTCGGCGTCGATCAGCCCCGACAGGTCGCCGTCGACGAACCGCTCGAGGTCCATCGCGAGCGCCATGCCCCAGTCGATGACGTCACGCTGGGAGACGACGTCGCGCGCGGCCAGGTGCGCGCGCGGGACGGCGTCGGGCTCGGGGTCGTAGAGGGCGTCGACGACGTCGTGGATGGTGGCGTTGCGCCCGGCGGCACCGGCACGCGTCAGCGCGGTGCGGTGGGCCGAGCGCAGCGCGTGGTGCTCGTGCGAGCTCAGCGGCCCGTGCGCGTACTCCGCGGCCATGAGCAGCAGGCGGTCCTGGCCGATGCGGGCGTCGGTGTCGCCGTCGCGCGACGACGTCGAGATGCGCGGGTCGAGCAGGTTGATCGCCGAGCCCCTGGTGCGCGAGAACGCGATGGTGGTGCCGTCGCAGACGCGGGCGACGTCGGCGTACTCGCCGCGGCCCTCTTGGTTCTTGCGGTCGAAGACGGCCACCTGCTTGCCGCACGCCACGGCGCGCGCGACGTAGACGGTCTTGACGAGCGACGACTTCGCCGACCCCACGTCGCCCAGCACCACCACGTTGGGCGAGGTGATGCGACGCTGCGCGTACAGCTCGTGCGGCCCGTTGGACACCGCGTTCCCGGTGTCGACGTCGACGCCCGTGATGGGTCCGGCGAGCGGCGCGTGCGTGGCGACGAGCGCCGGGTTGACGGCCTGCGCCTGCCGCGTCGAGGTGAAGATCGTCTCCTCGGACACCTCGTAGAGCCCGAGCCGGTCGAGCCACCGGACGCGACGCGACGACCGTCGCCGCGGCTCGGCGGCCGGCACCGGTGGCTCCGCCTGGACGGGCGGCGCCTCGTCCTTGGTGCGTGACCTGAGCATGCTCATGACCGGATCCCCCGGGCCAGCGGTGCGCCCAGCTGGAGGGCCTGGTGGTGGCGGTTCTCGTACCACCGCAGCCGGGTGATGCCGGAGTCCTCGGCGGCGGCCGACACCGCCGAGCGCGCCACCGTGAGCGCCCCGAGGTCGGGCGCGGAGACGATGATCCGGACGGCCGCGTGGTCGCCGGCCGTGCCCGCACCGAGCAGGTCGTTCATGATCCGCTGCGCCGCGGTGGCCGACGCCTCGTCCTCGCCGGTCGAGACCGCCTGCTTCTTCTCCCGCGAGCGGATGGCGGCGGTGTCGAGCGTCAGCCCGATCGTGGCCTTGCCGCGCGCCAGACGCTTGGGCACCAGCCGGTGCTGCGCCTTGACGGTCCGGATGGTCGCGGGGTTCACGTCGGTGACGAGGTTCTGCATCCAGCGCATGCCCACGACGTCCATCGGCCAGGAGTCGCGCGGCACCGACGCGACCGCGTGGAACCACGGCCCGTCGGGCCCGTCGACGCGGACGGCGTCGCGCATCGGGGTGATCGGGAACGCCCAGCCGTCGCGGATGCGCTCGAGCCCGTCGAGGTCGTCGATGCCGAAGCTGGGGACGTGGAGGTGGCGCACCATCGCGGCCACCCGACGGGGCCCGAGCACGCCCCGCACGACGTGGCCCGAGCGCTCCAGGCGGTCGACGACCACGCGCAGCGCGTCCACCGCGGCGACGACGGTGTCCTCGGCGGACGCCACCCGTCCCACCACGCGGGCCTGCACCGCCGCGAGCGGCATGCGCACCGTGGCGAACGTCCGGTAGGTCTCGGTCTGCGCGGCGCCGTGGGCGGCGAGCTGCTCCATGCTCGCGCGCAGCGCCGGCGGGCAGCCGGGCGTGAGCATCGCGGCCATCTCGCCGGCGTAGGCACCGGGGTCGGCCGGCACGACGCGCGTCTCGATGTCGATCTGCTCGACGGGCGACTCCGGCGACGCGAGCGTGCCGAGCAGCTGCCCGAACCGAGATCCCCGCCGGTTGACCTCGCTCACCTCGCGCAGGCCGTCGCCGCCGCCGACGATCTCGAGCACGGCCACCAGGCTCGACTGCGGGCCGAACCGCTGCGCGCGGTCGCGCTGGTGCACGAGCGCCACGGGCGGCGCGTCGGGGTCGTCGGCGTACGTCAGCTCGCGGAACGCGCCGACGGACGTGGGCAGGTCGCCGCCGGGCGACCAGACGTCGAGACCGCGGCGGCGGCGCAGCCAGAACCACAGGCCCTCGCCGCGCGTGCGTCCCCACGAGTCGCCGCTGGAGTCCTGGCGACGCAGCAGCCACGACAGACCGAGCAGCCCGAGCGCGCCGACCACGAGCACCGCGAACGACTGCGACACGAGCAGCACCACGAGCCACAGCACGCTGGCGCCCGTCATCACCGCGATCTGGCCGCCCGTGAACGACCCGAAGAGGTTGCGTCGACGGGTCTCGCCGCCGAGCAGGCTGACGGTCGCGCCCTGGCCCGTGCTCACCGGTGCCACCACCCGTCGTCGCGCGGCTCGCCGGGCGGGCGGGGCGCGTCGAACGGCTCGGGGTCGAAGGCCTCGTCGGCGTTCTTCTTGCCCAGCTGCGCGGCGACCTCCTCGTGGGCCTGCGCGGCCTCGACCTCGACGCCCGGGTCGGGCTCGCGCTCGGGACGGTCGGCCGCGGCGGCACGTCGGGGCGGGTCGGGCCGGTCGACCGTGCGGGTCCGGGTGTCGCCCTGCGACCCCGCGTGCTGCGGGCCGACGGACGCGCGCTCGTGGGCGTGCACCATCGGTGCCTGCGCGGCGAAGGCCTCCTTGGTGCGGAAGTGGTCGGCCAGCCGCGTGACCGACCGCGCGACGGGGACCTCGCCGCGTCCGCCGCCGGCCATCGCGGGCGCCGGGCCGGCGTACTGCGGGACGAGCACGCCGAACAGCTGCATCACCAGGATCGGCGCGGCGCACAGGAGCATGGTGCCGATGAGCACGAACAGGGCCGTGCCGAACAGGTCGAGCCCGTTCGCGAGGTTCTCGGTGGCCGAGAAGAACGTCCAGTAGACGAAGTTGACCGCGACGGGCGTGAACATGAGCCCGAGCATGAGCCCGGCGATCCGCGCCAGGGGACGGCGCCACGGCGGGTACACGTGCATGACGACGGCGATGGGCACGACGAGCCCGAGGAGGTTCAGGCCCCAGCTGGCGACGGCGACCTCGATGAGCAGCGCGACGGAGAACACCAGGATGCCCATCAGCACGAGCAGCGCCAGGATCGCGCCGCCGAAGGAGTCGAACCCGCCACTCACCGCCGTCATCCTCGACAGGAACTGGGTGGTCGCGTCGCCCGCGCCGTCGCCGGTCTCGTCGGCGAACGACCGAGCGAGCTCGGCGGTGGTGCCCTGGACGAGCGACAGCACGATGGGGGCGATGGCGAGGATCACCGGGACGAGCCAGAGCTTGAGGCCCGAGTCGCGCATCAGCTGCGCGGCGGGCACCGACCCGTCCGGACCACCCACGCGCGCCACCACGATCACGAGCATGAACGCGAACAGGAGCAGGCTGAGGCCGAACATCACGGCGTACTGGTCGCGCCACCAGCTGCGGTCGAACGCCGGGGTGGTGACGCGGTCCTGCCAGGTGGAGACCTTGCCGAGGATCGACACCGCCCCCTCCGCGGACGCCTGCGCCCACGAGTCCACCGCGTTCTCGGGCGTGAACTCCTTGATCGCGGCCAGCGTCTGCTCGGTCTCGACGCTCGGCGACACGATGCCCTGCGCGCCGTCGTCGACGCTGCCCACCGACGGAGCCGACGCGTCGCCCTCGGTGGGCCGCGTGCCCACCGTGCAGGCGGCGGGGTTCGTGGCGCAGACGTCGGGCGCCTCGGCGGCGGCCGGCAGGGCCGGCAGCGCGAGCCCGGCCGCGACCACCAGCGCCTGCAGCACCAGGAGCAGCCGCCTCACGGCTCCTCCCCCAGGATCTCCGACGGCCAGTCCTGCGACGCACCCTGGAACAGCGACCAGCCCTCGCCGAGCAGCGCCGAGCGCTGCGCGAAGGTGGTGTTCGGACGGTTCAGGTCGGCCGGCGCGGGCGCCTTGTCCTGCGGCGGCTGCGCGCCGGTGGCCAGGCGCCAGTCGCCGTCGGACCACGTCATGGTGGCGGTGGTCTCCTGCCAGACCACGTTGAGCCGCTCGCGGTTCGTGGTGGAGCCGATGCCGTAGACGCAGGGGCCCCAGTACGACACGGTCACCGAGGTCGGGGCGCCGTCGGCGGGGACGACGTCGGACGTGCGGTAGGCGCCGAGGTCCGGCGGGCAGGCCGAGACCACGGCGTCGCCGGCCTGCCCGTCGATCACCCGGCCCTGGTCGTCCAGGCCGAGCAGCGCGCGCTTGTCGGCGGCGATCGTCGAGTAGTCGGTGGTGGTGCCGGTGAAGTCGCGGACGAACGTCTCGAGCTCGCCGGCGGTCAGGCCGGCCATGCCCGCGGCGAACGTGCCGAGCGAGGCGACGTACGACTGGACGGCGCCGTCGACGGTCTGCGGGAACCCGCGCGGCACGCCCGACACCTGACGGGTGGCGCCGTCGAGGTCGGCCGACGCCGTGCCCTGGGCGAGCGCGCCGGTGGGGACCTCACCGCGGGTGCGCGACAGCTCGTCGGCCGGCTCGTCACCGCCACCACCCCCGGCGGGGACGAACGACCAGACGAGCAGGCCGACGACCACCAGGCCCGCCACGACGAGCAGCGCCGAGCGCGCCCCGCCGCCCCGGGTGGGCCGCGAGGTGTCCGGGTCGTCGATGCGGACGCTCATCTGGTGCGCCTCACGCTCCGACGAGCACGCCGAAGATCACCGGCACCGCGGCGAGGAGCACCGCGGCGGCGGCGTTGCGCAGCAGCTGGTTGCGGGCGTCGTCGAGGTCGTCGCCGTACCCGCCCTTGCGGCTGGTGGCGACGCGCGCGATCGCGAGGAGCAGGCAGAACGCGACGTAGACGAACGCCGCCGCCCACACGATCGCCAGGAAGGTGCCGATGCGCGAGGTGAACAGTCCCTCGAACGGCCCGAAGTCCGGGCTGATCCCGTCGAACGGGTTGAAGCCGGTGCCGCCGTCCTCGGACGCGCGGACGAGGGCCTGCAGCATCACAGGGCCTCGGCCATGGCCGCGCAGGCCCGCAGCCACGCGTTGCGGGTGGCGTCGGACAGACGGCTGTAGTCGACCACCGAGCCCGAGACGAGCACGCGGTCGAACGGCACCCGCACGACGTGCTTGGACCGCGACGCGTAGGCCTGCGTCAGCGACTCGGCGAGCTCCTTGTCGACGTTCTGCGCCGGGTCGGACAGGATCGTGATGGAGCGCGCGACGAGGTCCTGACGCCCCTCGGCGACGAGCGCGTCCAGCATCCACAGGCCCGAGTAGCCGGTGTCCTCGCGGACCGTGGTGGTGACGACGAGCAGGTCGGCGGAGTCGACCGCGGCCAGCCAGTTCTCGGCGCGGATGTTGTTGCCGGTGTCGACCAGCACCATCCGGTAGAAGCGGTTGAGCAGGTGGTGCAGGTTGCGGAAGTCGTCGGCGTGGATCGTGCCGGTGACGCCGGGCTGCTCGTCCGAGGCCAGCAGGTCGAAGTGCGCCTCGCCCTGCGAGCGGACGTAGCCGCCGAGGTCGCCCAGGCGGGCGCGGAACACGTCGGAGAATCGCTCGCGGGCGGCGAGCAGCTCGCGGGCGGTGTTGTTGTGGTTGGCGCGCAGGCCGCGGACGCCGAGCGTGCCGCGGGTCTCGTTGTTGTCCCAGGCGACGACGCCGCCGCCGCGCACGGTGCCGAAGGTGTAGCCCGACATCAGGACGCTGGTGGTCTTGGCCGCACCGCCCTTGGGGTTGACGAACACGATGGTGCGCGGCCCCTCGAACGAGCGCTGGACGGCGCTGCGGTCGCGGTTGTGGGCCTGCTCGGCCTTGCCCATCGTGGGCTTGACCAGCCCGAAGGTGAGCTTGCGGACCAGGCCGCGCCAGCCCCACGTCGCGGGGCCGAGGGGTGCGGTGCGCTGGCGACCCTCGAGGAAGTCGTCGGCCGAGACCGGGCCCCTGGGCACCGGTGCGGGCTCGGGCGCGTGGCTCGGCGGGGGCTGCTGGCCCCAGCCGCCCGGCTGCGGCTCACGGTGCTGCTGGGGCTGGTTCTCGTACGGCGGGCGCCCCTGGGGCGCCTGCTGCGGCGGCGCGACGCGTCGACCGGGCTGCGGCGCGGCGGGGGCGTGCTGGCCCTGCGGCGGCGGACCTTGCGGCGCGGCCTGCTGCGGCGGGCGCTGCGACGGCTGCGGCGCCCGCTCGGCCGGCTGCTGGTGCGCGGCGCCCGGAGGCGCGGCGTTGCGTCGCTGGGCGAACTGCTCGCCGCTCATCATCTGCTCCTCGTCGGCCACCCGACGTCCCCCGTCCGTGTGCGTGCTTCGCGCGACCCGTGGTCGCGCCTCCCCAGTGTGAGGGACGTGCCTGCCTGTCGTCCTCGGGTCAGGACGATAGTTCCGAGATCGGACGTATGTCCGCCGTGGGTGGTTCCGCGGCCCATCCCGACGGCAGCGGGAACCTCGCCCGCCAGTCGCCACGGGCCCACTGGAGCCGCACGGTGCGCCGCATCCAGGTGGCCGAGCCGGCCGTCCGGGCCCAGATCGTGACGCTCGCGAGCCGCCGGTCGGACGTCAGGCCCGAGTAGGCGACCACGCGCACCGGCGGGCTCCAGATGCTCGGTGGTCCCTGGCCGGCGTCGGTGTCGGACGGGCGGTCGCGGCGGGCGCGCTCGTCGGCCGTGAGCCGGGAGTCCCACTGGGCGGCGGCCCGCTCGGTGCGGGTGCGCACGCGCTCGACGCGGCTGCGCGGCACGCCGCCGTCGACCACCGGACGCCAGAGCGCGCGGGGCTGACGGGCGTCGGCGGCGACCGCCACGTGCGCGGCGGCGAGCACGGCCCCGGCGGCGTCCCGCGTCCAGCCCGACGCGGTGCCCGCGGCGACGGTGCGCGGGCCGGCAGCCCCTCCGGGCACCGAGGCGCCCAGGTAGTCGCGGAACGTCAGGCCCGTCGGGCCGTTCGCGGTGGAGAAGGCGGTCGGCGTCGCGGGCGGGACGACGGGCGTCGCGGTCGTCGCCGGGGGCGCGGTGGCCGTCGCGGACGGGGCCGTCGTGGCGCCGGTGACGGGGTCGGTGCCGTCGGCCCCCGAGGTGCACGCCGTCAGCGCCAGCACCGCCGACGAGGTCAGCGCGGCCCACGTCGGCACGCGTCGCAGCACCATCGATCCCCCTTCGGTCGGTGCACAGTGAACCACCGTTCGGGGGCGCGGCCCGGGACGATGGCCCACACTGTGTGCCGTGGGGGGCTCTCGGGAGGAGCGCGGCGAGGTGCGCGCGCTGCGTCTGCTGGCGGCGCTCGGCGTGCTGCCGGTGGTCGTCCTGGGGCTCGTCGTCGTGCTCGGCTCGCAGGACCGCGACGACGTCGCCGCGGCCGGCACGTACGGCACCGGCCTGGTCACCACCGGCATCCCCGCCGAGGTGCTGCCGTGGATCGTCCGCGCCTCCGAGCAGTGTCCGGACGTCTCGGCCCCACTGCTCGCCGCGCAGCTCGAGGCCGAGAGCGGGTTCGCCGCCGACGCCCGCAGCCCCGCCGGCGCCCAGGGCATCGCGCAGTTCCTGCCGGCCACCTGGCAGCAGTACGGGCGCGACGAGGACGGCAACGGGTTCGCGAGCCCGTTCGACGTCGGCGACGCCGTGATGACGCAGGGCCGCTACATGTGCGAGCTGTTCGGCGGCGTCGTGGGCTTCCAGGGCGACCGCAACGAGCTGGCGCTCGCGGCCTACAACGCGGGGCTCGGCAACGTCACCCGGTTCGACGGCGTCCCGCCGTTCGCCGAGACGCGGGCGTACATCGCGCGGATCGCAGCCGGCGTCACGAGGTTCACCGCGGTGTCCACCGGGCCGGTGACGTTCCCGCTGCCGGCCACCGCGCAGTTCGTCGACAACCAGAACTTCGGCAGCAGCGGGTCGCACTGGTCGTCGCGGCACACCGGCAACGACTTCTCCACCCCGTGCGGCACCCCGGTGCTGGCCGCCAACGCGGGCACGGTCGCCGTCGTCACCGACCAGGGCTGGTCGGGGCCGTGGCTGGTCCAGGTCGCGACCGGGCCCGGTCGCCTGACCACCTGGTACGCCCACATGATGCGGATCGTCGTGACCGACGGGCAGGTCGTGCAGGCGGGCCAGCAGATCGGGTTCGTCGGCACCGAGGGCAACTCCAGCGGCTGCCACCTCCACCTCGAGCTGCACCCCCGCGGGGGCTCGATCTACGAGGACGCCACCGACCCCGTCCCGTGGCTGCGCGAGGCGGGCGCCTACCCGGGCTGAGCGGGGCCGGGGGTGGACGCGCTCGGTAGGGTCGGGTCATGGAAGTCCTGATCGTCCTGCTCGTGATCATCGCCGCCGTGATCGTCTACACGACGCGGCAGAACAGGATCGCCGCGCAGAAGCGCGCGGAGATCGAGTCGGCCGAGCTCGACAAGGTGCGCAAGGTCGTCGACGAGGACGTCACCGCCCTCGGCGAGGAGCTCCAGGACCTCGACGCCGACCTCCTGGTCCACGAGCTCGACGAGGGCCAGCGCTCGGACTACCAGCGCGCGCTCGACGCCTACGAGTCGGCCAAGGAGTCGTCCGCGGCGATGACCAAGCCCGACGACGTCAGGAACGTCACCTCGATCCTGGAGGACGGCCGCTACGCGATCGCCTGCGTGCGCGCCCGCGTCGCCGGCGAGCCGCTGCCCACGCGTCGTCCGCCGTGCTTCTTCGACCCGCGCCACGGGATGTCGATCGAGGACGTCCTGTACGCCCCCGACGGCGGCATCGAGCGCGACGTCCCCGCCTGCGCCCTCGACGCCGAGCGCGTCAAGGCCGGCGCAGACCCCGACGTGCGCCAGGTGATGCAGGGCTCGCAGCGCGTCCCGTACTGGCAGGGCGGTCGGGCCTACCAGCCCTACGCGGCCGGGTACTTCTCGGCCTACGACGTGATGCCGATGATCTTCATGGGCACGATGATGGGCTCGATGCTCGGCGGCGGCTTCGGTGGCGGCTACGACGGCGGCGACTCCGGTGGTGACGGGGGCGACGGCGGTGGCGGTGACTCCGGTGGCGAAGGCGGCGGTGGCGACGGCGGCTGGTTCGGCGGTGGCGACGGCGGCGGTGGCGACGGCGGCGGGTTCGACTTCGGTGGCTTCGACTTCTGAGCCGATGGTCGAGCGACGGGTGGTGCTGTTGCGCGCGGTGAACCTGGGCGCGCGCAACAAGGTGCCGATGGCCAGGCTGCGCGAGCTGGTGACGTCGGCCGGGGCCACCGAGGTGTCGACGTTCATCGCGAGCGGCAACCTGCTGTGCGTCCCGCCCGGTGACCCCGCGGAGTTCGACCGGACCGTCGAGGCCCTGGTGCTGGACGATCTCGGCGTCACCACCGACGCGATCTCACGCTCGGCGTCCGAGCTGCTCGCCGCACGCGAGGCGCACCGGCTGCCGGTGGTCGAGCCCAAGCTGTCGCACGTGTGGTTCCTGCGCGACGACCCCGACCCCGACGGGGTCGCGGCGCTGCGCGAGCGCGCCACGCCGGGCGCCGAGTGGGAGCACGTCGGCCGCGAGCTGCACATCCGCTACACCGGCGACGGCGTGCACGACTCCAAGCTCACCGCGCCCCTGATGAACAGGCTCCTCGGCACCCCCGGCACCGGCCGCAACCTGACGACGGTCGAGAAGCTCCACGCCCTCGCCACGCCCTGACGTCCCCTCCGTCCGCGATCTGGAGCCTTGGTGTGCCCAAACAATGGCTCAGACCACCCGAAGGCTTCAGATCGCGGACGGGAGGGGACGTCCGACGCGTCAGGAGAGCTGGCGCACCCGGATGGTCTCGGGGAGGGACGCGAGGGCGCTGAAGGCGTCGGCGGGCAGCTCGTCGCCGACGTCGGTGATGACGTAGCCCAGCTCGCCGCGGGTGCCGAGCGACTGGCCCTCGATGTTGACGCCGTGCTCGCCCAGCAGGCTGTTGATCGCCGAGAGGACGCCCGGCACGTTGCGGTGCACGTGGACGACGCGGTGGTGCGCGCCGTACGCCGGCAGGCTCAGGTGCGGCAGGTTCGGGCTGAGCTCGGTGCCGCCGTCGCGCAGGTAGGAGTTGAGCTTGGCCGAGACGAAGCGGCCGATGTCCTGCTGGGCCTCCATCGTCGAGCCGCCCACGTGCGGGGTGAGGATGACGTTGGCCAGCCCGCGCAGGTCGGACTCGAACGGGTCGCCCTGCGCCTTGGGCTCGACCGGGAACACGTCGAGCGCCGCGCCAGCGATGTGGCCGGACTCGATGTTCTCGCGCAGGGCCGCGGTGTCTACGGCGATGCCGCGCGAGAGGTTGAGGAAGAACGAGCGCGGACGCATCTGCGCGAACTGCTCGGCGCCGAACAGGCCCGCGTTGCCGGGGCGCCCGTCGACGTGCAGCGTGACGGCGTCCACGGTGCCGAGGAGCTCCTCGAGCGACTCGCAGCGCTTGGCGTTGCCGAGCGCGAGCTTGTCGGCGCTGTCGTAGAAGTAGACCTGCATGCCGAGGGCCTCGGCGACGACCGACAGCTGGCTGCCGATGTTGCCGTAGCCGACGATGCCGAGTCGACGGCCGCGGATCTCGTGGCTGCCGGCGGCCGACTTGTTCCAGACGCCCGCGTGCATGTCGGTGGACTTCTCGTGCAGGCGGCGGGCCAGCGAGATGATCTCGCCGATCGCGAGCTCGACGACGCTGCGGGTGTTGGAGAACGGCGCGTTGAACACCGCGACGCCCCGCGCGGCGGCGGCCGCGAGGTCGATCTGGTTGGTGCCGATGCAGAACGCACCGACGGCCAGCAGGTCGGGGGCGGCGTCCAGGACCTTCTCGGTGACGTACGTGGTGGAGCGGATGCCGAGCAGGTGGACGCCCTGGATCGCCTCGATCAGGTCGTCCTCGCCGAGCGCACCCTTGCCCTCGGTGACGTCGTAGCCCTGCCGGCGCAGGAAGTCGGCGCCGTCGGGGTGGATGTTCTCGAGGAGCAGGACGCGGACGTCGCCGTCCTCGAGGCGCGAGGGGCCGGGGGTCTGGGTCATGGGCGTGTTCCTGATCAGGGTCTGGGTCGTCACGGTGTGCCTCTCGGGGTCTGCGTCAGCGGGAGCCGACACAGGGCCCAGGCGAACGGTCCCGCGTCACGATCGTGCGGGGCCGCTCCCTGGTGGTCTCCCACCCCAACGCCAGTCGCGGCCCACGGCCATCCTAGGGCGTGCCCACCTGGTGCCCGGGCAGGAACCGTTCGGCGAGACGGTCGACGGTGACCGGCGCCACGGTCGTCGCGTCGGGCGCGAGGACGCGCACCGCGTCCGTCAGCAGGGCCTCGAGCGCGTCGTCGGTGGCCGACGGCACCTCGTCGCGCACCGCGCCCACCGACGCGGGGTCGAACGGCTGACCGAGCCCGGCGTAGACGTCGGCCAGCACGGGACGCAGCGCCGCGGCGTCGTCGGTCACGAGGACGACGCTGAACAGCCACGCGTCGCGCACCACCCGCTGGGCGGTGCCGGCGAGCTTGGACGTGCCGCGGGCGTTGACGCTGTGCGCGCCGGGGCAGTACTCGCCGGGCACCTCGCCGTGGCGGGCGTCGACGCCGATGCCGCGCAGCGCCTCGGCCAGGGCCTCCCCGGCCGCGACGAACCGCGCGCGCATGCGGGCGTTGGGCCGCGGCTCGGGCACCACGACGTCCGCGACCAGTGCCGCGGTCGTGTACGCGACGGCCTTGCCGCCGGGCGCACGGACGACGGGCGTGAAGCCGTGGGCGCGTGCGGCGCGCACCGCGTCGCCGAAGCCCGCGCGGCGCGTGTCCGACCCGCCGAACGCGACGGCCGGCGCGGGCGGCCGGTGGACGAGGATCGTCGGACCGACGTCGCCGGCGCTGGCGGCGCGCAGCAGCGCGTGGGCGCGGGCGAGGCCCCGGGCGGGGTCGTCCGCGGGCATCGTCAGCGGCGGATGGCGTCCGCGGTGCCCTTGGGGGCAGCGCGGTCGAGGTTGGTCAGGCGGACGTGGCCGCGGGCGACGAGCGCCCCGGCCGAGCCGCGGGTCTCGATCAGCCACAGCTGCGACGAGCGTCCCTGGTGGACGGGCGTCGCGCGGGTGGTGAGGGTGTCGCCGGGGCCGGCCTGGCCGATGAAGTCGGTGTTGTTGTTGACGCCGACCACCACCTTCTCGTCGCCGACGTACACCTGGCCGCCCATGCTCGCCGTCGACTCGTTGACGTAGCAGTAGATGCCGCCGTGCACGAGGCCGAACGGCTGCAGGTGCCGCTCGGTGACCGTCCAGTGCACGACGACCTCGTCGGCGCGCACGCGCTCCCAGTCGAACTTCAGGACGTCGTCGAGTCCGCGGATGTCGTCGCTCATGCTCCCGATCCTCCCCCTCGGTTTGAAAGCGATACCCCCCATGGGTATGTTCGAGGCATGGAGCAGGCCGTCGGGTACGTGGAGTCGCAGGACAAGAAGGCGCTGCTGACGCGGCTGCGTCGCATCGAGGGCCAGGTGCGCGGCATCCACCGGATGGTCGACGAGGAGACGTACTGCATCGACGTCCTCACCCAGGTGTCCGCGACGACGCGGGCGCTGGAGTCCGTCGCGCTGAAGCTGCTCGAGGAGCACCTGTCGCACTGCGTCGCGCACGCCGTCGCCGCCGGCGGCGAGGAGGCCGACGCGAAGGTCAAGGAGGCCAGCGACGCGATCGCGCGGCTGGTCCGGTCATGAGAGGACAAGCCGTGGAGAGCACCTACGCCGTCACCGGGATGACCTGCGAGCACTGCGCCCGCGCCGTCACCGAGGAGGTCGGCGACCTGCCCGGCGTCACCTCCGTCGAGGTCGCGCTGGTCGCCGGCGGCACGTCGACGGTCCGGGTGAGCAGCGAGGCACCCCTCGCCGACGCCGACGTCGCCGCCGCGCTCGACGAGGCGGGCGACTACCTGCTGGCGGCGTCGTGAGCACCAGCTACGACCTCGAGGTCCAGGGCATGACGTGCGCGTCGTGCGCGGCCCGCGTCGAGAAGAAGCTCAACAAGCTCGACGGCGTGACCGCCAGCGTCAACTTCGCCACCGAGAAGGCCCACGTCGAGGCGCCGGACTCGGTGTCCGCGGACGAGATCGTGCAGACCGTCGAGGCCACCGGGTACGGGGCCACGCTGGCGCGGCGTCCGGGCACCGAGGAGCCCGCCGGGCACGACCACATGACCGACGACGAGGGCGCGGACGACGCGATGCGACAGCGCCTCGTCGTCTCGGCCCTGCTGGCCGTGCCGGTGGTGGTGCTCTCGATGGTGCCGCCGCTGCAGTTCGAGAACTGGCAGTGGCTGGTGCTGACGCTCGCCGCGCCCGTCGCGGTGTGGGGCGCGTGGCCGTTCCACCGCGCCGCCGTGCTCGCGGCGCGCCACGGGTCGTCGTCGATGGACACGCTGATCTCGATCGGCGTCGTCGCGGCGTTCGGGTGGTCGCTCTGGGCGCTGTTCGTGGGCGACGCCGGCGAGCCCGGGATGACCATGGAGTGGTCGTGGTTCGCGTCGGGGCAGCACGAGATCTACCTCGAGGTCGCCTCGGCCGTCACGGTGTTCCTGCTGCTCGGGCGCACGCTGGAGAACCGCGCCAAGCGGCAGGCGGGTGCGGCTGTGCGCGCCCTGCTCGACCTCGGCGCCAAGGAGGTGACCGTCGTCCGCGACGGCGGCACCGTGACCGTCCCGCTGTCGGCGCTGGCCGTCGGCGAGCACTTCGTGGTCCGTCCGGGCGAGAAGATCGCCACCGACGGCACCGTCGTCGAGGGTGCGTCGGCCGTGGACGAGTCGATGCTCACGGGCGAGTCGGTGCCCGTCGAGGTGACGCGGGGGTCCGACGTCACCGGGGGCACCGTCAACGCCGGCGGACGACTCGTCGTCCGTGCGTCCGCGGTGGGCGAGGACACCCGCCTGGCCGGGCTCGCACGGCTCGTCGAGCAGGCGCAGAGCGGCAAGGCCGACGTCCAGCGACTGGCCGACCGCACGTCCGCGGTGTTCGTGCCGGTGGTGCTGGTCGTCGCCGCCGCGACGCTGGCCGCGTGGCTGCTGCTGGGGCTCGGCGCGTCCGGGGCCTTCACGGCCGCGGTCGCCGTCCTGATCATCGCGTGCCCGTGCGCGCTCGGGCTGGCCACGCCGACCGCGCTGCTCGCCGGCACCGGACGCGGCGCGCAGCTGGGCGTCCTGGTCAAGGGGCCCCAGGTGCTGGAGTCGGCGCTCGGCGTCGACACCGTCGTCCTCGACAAGACCGGCACCGTGACCCGCGGCGAGATGACGCTGCGGCGGGTGGTGGCGTCCGGGGTCGCCGAGGACGAGCTGCTGGCGGTGACCGCGGCCGTCGAGGCGGCGTCCGAGCACCCGGTGGGGGCGGCGATCGTCCGCGCCGCGGGTGCGGTGGACGTCGTGGAGGGCTTCGCGTCCGAGGCTGGACGCGGGGTGCGCGGACGCGTGGGCGGGCGTGACGTCGTCGCCGGTCGCGGCACCTGGGTGGCCGAGGTGGCCCCGCTGCCCGCCGAGCTGGTCGCGGCCGTCGACGCCGAGGCCGACGCGACGCCCGTGTGGGTCGCGTGGGACGGCGAGGTGCGCGGTGTGCTGCTCGTCGCCGACGTCGTCAAGGACGGCGCGGCCGACGCCGTCCGCCGGCTGCGCGCGCTCGGCCTGAGCCCCGTGCTGCTGACCGGTGACCGCCGCAGCGTCGCCGAGCAGGTGGCGTCCGAGGTGGGCATCGACGAGGTGGTGGCCGAGGTGCTGCCCGACGAGAAGGTCGACGTCGTCCGCCGGCTGCAGGCGCAGGGACGCGTCGTGGCGATGGTCGGCGACGGCGTGAACGACGCCGCGGCGCTGGCCGCGTCCGACCTCGGCATCGCGATGGGCACGGGCACCGACGCGGCGATCGAGGCCTCCGACCTGACGATCGCGGGCGGCGACCTGGCGCTCGTCGCGGACGCCGTCGAGCTCTCGCGCACCACCCTGCGCACGATCAGGCAGAACCTCGTGTGGGCCTTCGGCTACAACGTCGCCGCCATCCCCCTCGCCGCCCTCGGCCTGCTCAACCCCCTCATCGCGGGAGCCGCCATGGCCCTCTCGTCGGTCTTCGTCGTCTCCAACTCCCTCCGCCTCCGCACCTTCCACCGCTGACGCCCCCGGGGGAGTCCGCGAGATACGGGTTCTGCACCACGCAGAGCGAGATCTTGGTGCAGAACCCGTATCTCGACGGTGTCGGCAGACGTCAGGACTGCGTGGCGAGGAGGTGGCGGCGCCAGTTCTGGTGCGGGTAGCGCGGGACGCCGACCGCACCGCGGGTGATCAGCGCGTGGTGGACGCGGTCGACGACGGCGTCGGGGTGGCGGAACAGGTGGTCGGCGACCACCACGATGACGATCCACCCGTCGGCGGCCATGCCCTCGACCCGCAGGACGTCGCGGGCCCACTGCCGGCGGTCGTCGGCGTGGTGGCGGCCGTCGTACTCGATGGCGATCTTGAGCTCGGGGTAGCTGAGGTCGGGCGTCGCGAGCCAGTTGCCGGCGGCGTCGAAGGCCGGCCGTCCGACGACGGGTTCGGGCAGGTCGGCGAACACCAGCAGCAGCCGCAGCAGCGTCTCGGCGCGGGAGTCGACACCCTCGCGCACGAGGCTCGCCGCCCACCGTGCGCGTCGGATCCAGCGGCGACGGGGCTCGCGACAGCGCAGCCGCAGGGCCGCGAGCTCGATCAGCCTGCGCCGCACCGCGGCGTCACCGACGGCGACGAGGTCCCACAGGCAGAGCAGGACGGCGAGGTCGACGAACGTCTTGCCGACCGTCGTGACCGGGCGGCCGTCCACGATCATCGACGGCGGCCGCTCCTTGTACCGGTGCAGGTCGACGCCCGCCAGCTCCAGCCCGTTCCTGGACTGCGGCACCCAGAACGAAGGACGCGTCGTCGTCGGGACCGGAAGTCCCAGGAGGTGTCCGGCGGTTCCGTGCGAAGCGATGGCCTCGGCCGGCAGCGCCAGGAACCCCGCGTCCGTCATGACGTCACGGGTGGGCTCGAGGTCGGCGGGGGCGTGGACCCCGCGGAGCAGCGGGACGAACCGCCGACCGTTCAGGACTCGCGAGCTCAACCCGGCCGCCCGCGCCTCGGCGAGGGTGAACGGGCGGTCCCTCAGCTCGACTGGGACAGGAGTGGGCGCGGGCATCCGACCACGCTGCCGCCGATCGGCACCTCGAAACGGCTGTCCACAGGCCGAATCCGTCCGCGAGATACGGGTTCTGCACCACCGAAGGCGCTCGCGTGGTGCAGAACCCGTATCTCGGCGACTCAGGGCAGTCGCTCCAGGAGGGTGAGCTCGTCGGGGCGGGTGAGGCCGGCTGCTCGGGGGCGGGTCAGGCCCTGGTCCTGCTCCCACGCCAGGGTGTCGGTGAGGGTCTCGGCGAGCGGGCGGCACGACCAGCCCGCGTCCCTCGCCCGCTGCCCCGACCGGCCGCACATGCCCTCCATGCCGGACGGGAGCCACAGCGGGAGGGAGCGCTCGCCCATCCAGGGCTGCACCTCGTGGTCGACGAGCCAGGACGGGGACGCCGCCACGCGCCGCCCCGTGGACCCCGCGACGCGCGCCGCCGCGTCCAGCACCTCGCCGAACGGCGTCACGGGCGCGACGGCGTCGACCACTCCCGTCACCCCGTCCGAGGCGGCGGAGGCCAGCCAGGACGCGAGGTCGCGGACGTCGGCGGTCTGCGTCGGCAGGTCCGGGACGTCGGGGACGAGCACCGGCTCGTCGCCGGCCAGGGCGAGGCGCGACACCCAGTAGCCGAAGCGGTCGGTGGGGTCGCCCGGTCCGCCGATCAGCCCGGATCGCGCCACCAACGCCCGCGAACCCAGCGCGTCGGCGACCAGCTGCTCGCACCGCGCCTTCGCCGCGCCGTACTCCTCGAGCGGCGCCTCGTCTCCGTCGAACGGCGCCAGCACCTCGGCCGACTCGTCGGCCCCCGCGGTCGACGCGTCGGCGTACACCGAGCACGTCGACACGAGCGTCCAGTGCGCCACCCGCTCCCCCAGCGCCTCGACGGCCGACGCCACCTGGCCAGGCTGACGAGCGACGTCCACCACCGCGTCCCAGTCGCGCGACGCCACCGCGGCGTACGCGTCCGCGCGCGAGCGGTCGGCGACGACCTGCGTCACGCCGTCGGGGTAGCCGGCCGACCCGCGTGCCAGGCACGTGACGGCGTCACCCCGCGCGACGGCGGCGCGGGCCACCTCGCGTCCGAGCCACGCGGTACCACCGAGGACGAGCACGTCAGCCATGCGCACAGCACACGCCGACGGGCGCGGCCGCGGCAAGCCGCGTCCGCCAGGGGCAGAACGTCAGGCGGTGCCCTGGCTGTCGCCGTGCACGTGGGTCTCGCCGTCGTCGCGGAACAGCGGCGGGAGGTAGCGCAGCATCAGCCCGGACCAGGTGAGGTGGGTGAGCAGCGGCGCCTGGATGCCACCGGTGGCGCGCCGCTGCAGCGCGAACAGCCCGCCCATGAACCCGCCCGCGAGGACGAGCGCGGGGTTGCGGGTGGCCGCGGTGGCGAGCGTGTAGACCGCGGTCGACTTGAGCACCGGGTGGTCCTGGCCGACCGCCGCGTAGAGCGCCCCGCGGAAGAAGACCTCCTCGGCGGCGCCGTTGGCGAACGTCGTCAGCGTGACGAGCGGCCCGCTGCCCTGGTCGGCGTAGGCCAGCACCTTGGAGATGGCGCGGTCGAGCACCGGGATCTGCCGGCACACCAGCGCGGAGGCGTAGAAGAAGCCGAACGCCGCGACGCCCGTCGCGACCGGCACGATCACCGGACGACGCACGCTGCTGTCGCGGTACTCGATCCACCCGAGGTGGAGCGGACCCGAGCCCAGAGCGCCGGCCGTCCAGGTGGCGGCGACGGCGAGCGTCAGGCCGTAGAACTCCGTGGACGCCGGCTTGGTCGACAGCGAGACGCCCAGCAGTCCCGCACCGGCGACGCTGACGCCGGTCACGACCTTGCGGCGGTGACGGAACTCGCGGTCGTCCTGCCAGTGGTCGCGCGGCACCATGTACGACAGGTCGCGCGGGACGATGCCGAGGATCTTCTCGCGGCGGGCCTTGAGCGCCCGACGCAGCCGCCCGCTCACGACGCGCCCCTGACCTCGCGCGCCCGTTCCCCGAGCGCGGTGAGCACGGCCTGGTCGTAGTCCATCGGCTCGAACGGGACGATGCGACGGATCGAGTCGTCGCGGACGACCACCTCGTTGGACATGGAGTCGATCAGCGAGCGCCCGGTCTGGGTGTCGACGCTGGTGACGAGCGACAGCCAGTGCGACGACAGGCTGGGCGTCAGCAGCGGCACCGGGACGACGAGCATCTTGCGCCCCTCGATCTGTGCGACGCGGCGCATCATCTCGACGTACTCGAGCACCTCGGTGCCACCGACGTCGAGCCCGCGCCCCTTGGCCTCCTCGTTGCCGAGGACGCCCACCAGGTAGCGGACGACGTCGTCGACGGCGATCGGCTGGGTGCGGGTGCGCACCCACCGCGGCGTGATCATCGCGGGCAGGTGCTCGACGAGCTGGCGCGTCATCTCCCACGAGATGCCGCCGTGCCCGACGACGATGCCGGCGCGCAGGCTGGTGACGGGGACGCCGTCGGTGCCGAGCAGCTCCTCGACCTGGCGGCGGCTGCGCAGGTGCGCCGACAGGTCGTCGGCGTCGTCGCCGAGACCGCCGAGGTAGATGATCTGCTCCAGGCCGCCGTCCTTGGCCGCCTTGGAGAAGGCCTTCGCGGCCTCGGCGTCGAGGCGCTCGAAGTCCTCGTCGCCGAGCGAGTGCACCAGGTAGTAGGCGGCGGTGCATCCTTCGAGGGCCGCGGGCAGCGAGTCGTGGTCGTGGACGTCGCCGTAGGTGGCCTTGCCGACGCCCGTGTACGAGTCGGGGTGGCGCGTCATCGCGACCACCTCGTGGCCGGCCTCCTCGAGGGCCGGGCACAGCCGCTTGCCGACGAATCCGGACGCACCGGCCACGAGTACACGCATGCGTCGAACGTATCGGGGGAATCAGCGGCACGCTGGTCGGTGTTGCGTAGACGTGAGCACTCCCACGTCCCTCGTCGCCGTCACCGGCGCCTCCGGTGCGATCGGCGGTGGGGTCGCCCGCCGTCTCGCCGCCGCGGGCGTCCCGCAGCGCCTCGTCGTGCGCGACGCCTCACGTGCGCCCGAGCTGCCCGGGGCCGAGGTCGTCGTCGCCACCTACGGCGACGCCGGCGCCGTCCGCGACGCCCTCGTCGGCGTCGACACCGTCCTCATGGTCTCGGCGCACGAGTCCGACGACCGCATCGGCGAGCACCGGACGTTCGTGGAGTCCGCGGCCGAGGCGGGCGTCCGACAGGTGGTCTACCTGTCGTTCGTCGGCGCGTCGGCCACGTCGGGCTTCCTGCTCGGACGCGACCACGGCGCCACCGAGGACGTCCTGCGCGCGTCGGGCCTGGAGTGGACGTTCCTGCGCGACAACTTCTACGCCGAGATGCTGCCGGCCTGGGCCGGAGACGACGGCGCCCTCCGCGGCCCGGCGCGTGACGGACGGGTGGCCGCGGTCGCCCAGGACGACGTCGCCGACGTCGCCGCGGCCGTGCTGCAGGACCCCCGCGCGCACGCCGGACGCACCTACGACCTCACGGGCCCCGAGGCCCTGACGTTCGACGAGGTGGCCGCGATCCTCACCGACGTCACCGGCCGCCCGCACACCTACGTCGACGAGACGATGGACCAGGCCCGCGCCAGCCGCTCGGGCTACGACGCACCCGACTGGCTCGTCGACGCCTGGATCAGCACCTACACCGCCATCGCCGACGGCGAGCTCGCCGACGTGAGCGACGACGTCGCCACCCTCACCGGTCACCCCGCGACCCCGATCACGGAGGTCGTCGCACGAACCGCGCGCGCCGACTGAGACGGCCTACCCTCGGAGGCGTGACCACTCCCGCCGACGCACCGCAGGCGGACGACCGCGCTCCCGTCATCCCCCGGATCATGCGGATGCTGGCGCCGTACAAGACCAAGATGGTGCTCGTCGGGGTGGCGGTGGTCATCTCGGCCGCGCTGACGTCCCTCGTCCCGTTCCTCACCCGGGCGGTCTTCGACGACGCCCTGTTCCGCCCCGACGGCGGTGCGCCGCGCCTGGACCTGCTCGCCTGGCTCGTCGGCGGGATGATCGCGATCCCCGTCGTCACCGCGGGCATCGGCATCACGCAGAACTGGCTGACGTCGACGATCGGCAACTCGGCGATGGCCGACCTGCGCGGCGACCTGTTCGCGCACCTGCAGAAGATGGAGCTGGCGTTCTTCACCGGCACCAAGACCGGGGTCATCCAGTCGCGCCTGGCCAACGACGTCAGCGGCGTGCGCACCGTCCTCACCGACACCGCCACGACGATCCTGCAGAACTCCGTCACCGTCATCGCGGCGTTCGTCTCGATGGTGATCCTGTCGTGGCAGCTGACGATCCTCGCGCTCGTGCTGATGCCGGTGTTCGTCTACGTGCAGGTGCACGTCGGACGCCGCCGGCAGCGCGTCGCGCGACGCACGCAGGAGTCGCTGTCGGAGATGAGCGCGATCACCGAGGAGGCGCTGAGCGTCTCGGGCATCCTGCTCGCCAAGGTGTTCAACCGCTCGGAGTCCGAGGTCGAGCGCTACCGCGGCGAGAACCGCCGCCAGACGCGCCTGCAGGTGCAGGCCGCGATGACCGGCCGCACCTTCTTCGCGGTGATGCAGACGTTCTTCGCCGTCACGCCGGCGCTCGTCTACCTGCTGGCCGGGCTGATGCTCACCGGCGGCTCGGGCGCCGGGCTGACGGCGGGCACGCTCGTCGCGTTCACGACGCTCCAGGCGCGGCTGCAGATGCCGCTGCTGCAGCTGATGCGCGTCTCGCTCGACGTGCAGACGTCGCTGGCGCTGTTCCGCCGGATCTTCGAGTACCTCGACCTCGAGCCCGCGATCACCGAGCGTCCCGGCGCCGTGGCGCTCGACCCGGCCACGGTGCGCGGCGAGGTCGAGCTGCGCGACGTCTGGTTCCGCTACCCCGAGCCGCGCGAGCTCACCGAGGCGCCGCCGCGCGACCGCTTCGCCTCCGACGACGTGCACGGCGTGCCCGAGGCGCGCGAGCCCCGGGAGACCGGCCGCGAGCCCGTCGAGCCGGACGCGCCGCTCGCCGAGCCCACCTGGAC
>NZ_JBMGQR010000054.1:0-31710 GCF_049059935.1 Solicola agrisoli
CCCGGTGGTCGACGATCCCGCGCGGCTCCTCGAGGCGGCGACCGGCGTCGTCTACGTCGGCATCGACGCGCTCGTCGTCGGGCTGGTGCTCCAGCTGAGCGTGCGGCCGGTGGCCCGCGTCCCGGCGTTCTGGTTCATGCTCGTCGGGTTCGTCTGCGTGCTGCTGGGCGACCTCGGACGGGCCGTGGAGGTCGCCGGCCTCGTGACGCTCCCGGTGGCCGCGATCGACGTCTGGCACCTCTCTGCCTTCTGCCTGCTGGCCGCGATGAGCCTGCACCCCTCGATCGCCGACCTGCGCGCGGTGCCCACGGACGCCTCGGTGCACTCGAGCCCCGCGCGCCTGGCGATCTCCTACGTCGCCCTGGTCGTCCCGACGGTCGTGCTGCTCGAGCACGACTCCCCGGGCGGGCTCGAGCACCGCCTGCGGACCGCGCTGTACGTGGCGCTGATGTCGGCGGTGTTCGCCCGGATGTGCTTCACCGCCGTCCACCTCACCCGGTTGCAGCGCTCCACGCGTCACCGCGCCGACCACGACGAGCTGACCGGTCTGCTCAACCGCTCGGCCACCCTCACCACGCTGCACCGTCGGCTGCAGCACCGGCGGGGACGCACCACCCACCTGCTGTTCGTCGACGTCGACCACTTCAAGCAGGTCAACGACACCTGGGGCCACGCGACGGGCGATGCCGTGCTGCGGCAGGCGGCGTCACGCATCGTCGCCGCGGCCGGCCAGGGCGCGGTGGTGGGACGCGTGGGGGGCGACGAGTTCGTCATCGGCTGCCACGAGGACCCGCTGGCCGTCGCCACGCGCGTGCGTGGCGCGTTCGCCGACGCCTTCAGGCGCCCCGACGGCGAGCCGCTCGCCGTCACCTGCTCGATCGGGTTCGCGAGCCAGGACGCCGAGTCGACGATCGAGTCGCTGGTGGCCGACGCGGACGTCGCGATGTACGCGGCCAAGCGGGCCGACCGGAACTCGATCCGCCGGTTCTCGCACGAGGAGCGGGTCGTGGCCGACGAGTCGGCGCACCTGCGCCAGCTGCTCGACGGCGCACTGGCGCGTGAGGAGCTGGACGTCCACCTGCAGCCGCTCGTCGACGTCGAGGGCCGCGTCACCGGGTACGAGGCGCTGCTGCGGTGGGACGTCCCCGGGCGCGGGCTCGTCCCGCCCGACACGTTCGTGCCCATCGCCGACGGTGCGGGCCTGATGGAGGGCATCGGCGCCTGGGTGCTCCGCCGGGCCTGCGCCCACCTCGGGCAGCTGCGCGACCAGGGCGACGGCGACCTCTACGTCACCGTCAACCTCACGGCCCGCCAGCTCGCCGACACCGGCCTGCGGGACGCGGTGCTCACCGCCCTGCGGGAGGCCGACCTGCCCGCGTCGGCGCTGTGGCTCGAGCTGACCGAGTCGTCGATGGTCCGCGACACCGTCGCCACGCGCGAGAACGTGGCCGCGCTGCGCCACCTCGGCGTGGTGTTCGCGCTCGACGACTTCGGCACCGGGTTCGCCTCGCTCGCGCACCTGCACGACATCGACTGCCAGGTGGTCAAGATCGACCGCTCGTTCGTCTCCCGTCTCGACGAGCCGGGGTCGGCGCAGGCGGTCGTCCGCGCGATCATCGCGATGGCCCACTCCCTCGACCTCGACGTCGTGGCCGAGGGCGTGGAGACGCCCACGCAGGCCGAGATGCTCAGGTCGCTGGGCGTCGACTACCTGCAGGGCTACCTGTTCGGGCACCCCGCCGCTCCGGCGCCCCTGGCCCGCCCCGTCGTCGCCGAGCGCCGGACGGCCTGACCCGGTCGCAGCGCACGGGCCCGGTTGTGGAAACGTCCGGGCCAGCGACGCCCCGACCCGAGAGGACCCCCGTGCCCACCGACGAGACGACCGCCCGAGGCGACCGGACGAGGCGCACCGTCGGGCAGTCCGAGAAGCTGCACGACGTCCTCTACGACATCCGCGGCCCGGTCAACGCGCGCGCCGCCGAGATGGAGGCCGCCGGGCACCGGGTGCTCAAGCTCAACATCGGCAACCCGCAGACGTTCGGCTTCGAGGCCCCCGACTCGATCGTCGCCGACATGGTCGCGGCGCTGCCCGTCTCGCAGGGCTACTCCGACGCGCGCGGCATCGTCTCGGCGCGGCGCGCGGTCGTCCAGCGCTACGAGCTCGAGGACGGCTTCCCCGACGTCGACGTCGACGACGTGTGGCTCGGCAACGGCGTCTCCGAGCTGATCCAGATCTGCCTGCAGGCGCTGCTCGACGACGGCGACGAGGTGCTCGTCCCGTCGCCGGACTACCCGCTGTGGACAGCGTCGACCAAGCTCGCGGGTGGCGTCGCGCGCCACTACCGCTGTGAGGAGTCGAACGGCTGGCAGCCCGACCTGGAGCACCTCGCGTCGCAGATCGGGCCGCGCACGCGCGCGATCGTCGTCATCAACCCCAACAACCCCACCGGCGCGGTGTACTCCGAGCAGGTGCTCGACGGCATCGCGGCGCTGGCCCGCGAGCACGACCTGGTGCTGATGAGCGACGAGATCTACGACAAGGTGCTCTACGACGACGCGGTGCACGTGCCGCTCGCCACCCGCGCGCCCGACCTGCTGACGCTGACCTTCAGCGGCCTGTCCAAGGCGTACCGCGTGTGCGGCTACCGCGCCGGCTGGGTGGTGGTGAGCGACCCCGCGGGCGTCGCCGACGACTACGAGCACGGCATCAACCTGCTCGCGTCCATGCGCCTGTGCCCCAATGTCCCGGCGCAGCACGCGATCCAGGTGGCCCTCGGCGGGCACCAGTCGATCAACGACCTGGTGCTGCCCGGTGGCCGCCTGCGCGACCAGCGCGACGCCGCCGTCACCGCCCTGCGCGCGATCCCCGGCGTCTCGGTCGTCGAGCCGCGCGGCGCGCTGTACGTCTTCCCCCGCCTCGACCCCGAGGTCTACCCGGTGCGCGACGACGAGCGCCTCGCCCTCGACCTGCTGCTCGCGCAGAAGATCCTGCTCACCCAGGGCACCGGCTTCAACTGGCCCGACCCCGACCACCTGCGCATCGTCACCCTCCCCCGCGCCGAGGAGCTCACCGACGCCATCGGACGACTCGGGACGTTCCTGGCGACCTACCGCCAGGACTGACCCGCGTGCGGCAGGGTGTCGCCATGGCCTGGACCGACGACCTGCGCGCCCGTCACGAGGAGCTGCTCGAGGAGTACCGCACCAGCCTGCGCGGACAGCTCGACGGGCTGACCGAGGAGGAGGCGCGACGCTCCCTCGTCCCGTCGCGGACGACGCTGCTGGGGCTGGTCAAGCACGTCACGTACGTCGAGCGCTTCTACTTCGACCACCTGGTCACCGGGCGGTCGCTGAAGGAGATCGGCGTCGCGTCCACCCCCGACCGGTCGTTCGTGCTGAGGAAGACCGACACGATCGAGACGGTCCTCGCCGCGCACGCCGAGACCTGCGACGCCTCGCGGCGCACCCTGGCCGACCTGGCGTTCGGCGACGTCGTCGACGGTGCCCGCGGCGAGCGGACGGTGTGGGCGCTCGTGCTGCAGGTCGTCCGCGAGCTGGCCCACCACAGCGGCCACGCCGACATCCTCCGCGAGCAGGTGCTCGCCGCGCGCGACGACGACTGAGCCCCGTCCGCCCCACCCGTCGCACGATTCCCAGGTGAACCTGGGAATCCGTCGAGCCCACGGAGAACTTCCCACGGTCTCGACGGTTCTCCGGGTGAAGTGGGACGGACGGTGCGCCCGGGACGACGACGCCTGAGCCCCCTCGCCACGGATCCGACGCGCACGGTCGGCGGATGTCCGCTTTGCGTGCGAGCGTGGGGACGCTCAGGGCCGCCTGGCCTGCGGACGACCCGGGAGGACGCACCATGACGCTCGACCGACGCGGCTTCCTGTCCGCCGCCGGGGCGCTGTCCGCCGGCGCCGTGCTTTCCGGCTGCCGGGGGTTCACCGGCCGGGGCTCCGACGACGGCGCGGCCGGCGAGCTGACCTTCACCACCTGGGGCACCGACAGCGAGCTCGACGGGTTCCGTCGCGGCATCGCGGCGTTCACCGCAGCCAACCCCGGGTCCGACGTCAAGCTCAACGCGGTGCCCTACGAGCAGATGTTCCAGAACATCGACGCGCAGCTGCAGTCCGGCGACGCGCCCGACGTCTTCAGGGTCGACTACGACAACCTCGGCACCTACGCCGGACGCGGCCAGCTGCTGAACCTGCAGGACCTCGTCGACCTCTCGCTGGGCGAGGACTTCACTCCCGCGATGTGGCAGGCCGTGCAGTTCGACGACGCCCCGCACGGCGTCCCGCACCACACCGACACCTCGGCGATCCTGTACAACAAGGCGGCGCTGCGTTCGGCGGGCGTCCGCAGCGTGCCCACCACGCTCGAGTCGGCATGGACCTGGGGCGAGTTCGAGGAGGTCGCGCTCAAGCTGCGGGCCGACCTGCCGGACGACCGCTACCCGTTCGCCTACAACTGGCAGCAGACCGGCGTCACGCGCTGGCTCAGCTGGCTCTTCCAGGCCGGCGGACGCTTCCTCGACGACGACCTGGTCACCCCCGCGATCGACTCCGCGGCCGGGCGGCGGGCCGTCGACTTCACCGCGAGCTTCTTCCCCCGACGGCTCGTGCCGGCCAACAGCTCGGTGAAGTCCACGGTCTACGCCAGCGACGTGTTCTTCTCCGAGACCGTGGCCATGACGTTCGCCGGCGCGTTCCTGCTGCCCGACGCCGCCGAGCTCGCCCCCTTCGAGTGGGGTGCGACGTTCTCCCCACGCGACGAGCGCGGCGGCGGCGACCTCGGCGGCAACGCGCTGGTCGCGACGGCCGACGCGCGCTCGCCTGAGCTGGCGGCCGAGTTCCTGTCGTTCATGGTCCAGCGCGACCAGATGAACGACTTCTGCACCCGCTCGAGCCTGCTGCCCACCCGCAAGGACCTCGTCGAGGGCGGCATCGAGTTCGCGGTGCGTCCCGAGCTCTCCACGACCTTCATCCAGCAGGCGAGCACCGTCGAGCCGTCGGACGCCGCGCAGGTCGCCTCCCGCTCGATGGCCGGCATCAACGCGGTGCTGGCCGACCAGCTCGAGCTCGCGTTCGCCAAGGGCCAGAGCACCGCCGAGACGCTGTCGAAGCTGTCCGACGGCATCGCCGAGGCGACGGCCCGATGAGCCAGGACGCCGCGGTGCGCGCCGACGTCGAGCGGCAGGACGAGCGGCCGCCGGAGCGGTCGGCCCGCACGCAGGGTCGGCTGCGACGGCTGCACGAGGCGGTCACGGGCTACTCGTTCCTCGCCCCCAACCTCGTGCTGGTCGGGGTGTTCCTGTTCCTGCCGCTCGTCTGGGCGGTGCTGATCAGCCTGCGCCAGACCGACGGGTTCACCAGCGACTTCGTGGGGCTCGACAACTACCGCCGGCTGCTCTCGGACCCGGTCTTCTGGCGCGCCACCGCCAACACGGCGCTGTTCACCGTCATCGTCGTGCCGCTGAGCATGCTGGTCGGGCTCGCCTGCGCGGTGCTGATGAACTCGGTGCTCCCGGCCCGCGGCGTGTTCAGGACGGTCGTGATCCTGCCGATGGCGATCTCGGGCGTCGCGACCGCGCTGATGGGGGTGCTGTTCTTCGACCAGAACACGGGCATCGCCAACAAGCTGCTCGGGGCGGTGGGCGTCTCGACGGTGCCGTGGCAGTCCGGCGGCTCGGCGGCGTTCGTCTCGGTGGTCCTGGTGACGCTGTGGTGGCGGGTCGGGTTCAACATGCTCATCTACCTCGCCGGGCTGCAGGGGATCTCGCCCGAGCTGTACGAGTCGGCCCGCCTCGACGGCGCCGGGCCGTGGCAGCGGTTCCGGTTCATCACGCTGCCGATGGTGGGGCCGTCGACGTTCTTCCTGCTCGTCATGAACGTCATCTACTCGTTCCAGGTGTTCGACATCGTCTTCGTGATGACGCAGGGCGGGCCGGGCAACGCCACGTCGGTGCTCGTCACGTACGCCTACGACACCGGTTTCGGCGAGACCCGTCAGCAGGGCTACGCCGCCGCCGTCGGCATGGTCCTGCTCGTCCTGACCCTCGCGTTCACCGCGCTGCAGTGGCGCTTCAGCCGCACCCGAGACCTGGTGGAGTGACCATGACGACGACGAGCTCCCGCGACCGCCGCGCCACCGCGCTGCGTGCTGTCGTCGCGGCGGTGGTGGGCCTGGTGCTGGTGTTCCCGCTGTACTGGATGGTGGTGGTGGCGTTCTCTCCGCGCCGCGAGCTGCTCTCGGCCGACCTGCGGCTGTGGCCGCGCGACCTGACCCTCGCCAACTTCGACCGCGTGCTCGACGGCTTCCCGGTGATCACGTGGCTGGGCAACTCCGTGGCCATCGCCGGCGTCACCACGCTCATCACGGTGAGCGTCAGCCTGCTGGCCGGATACGCGTTCGCGCACCTGCGGTTCGGCGGCCGGACCTTCATCTTCCTGGCGACGCTCAGCACGATGATGCTGCCGGTCCAGGTGATCATCACCTCGCAGTTCCGGCTCGTCACCGACCTGCACCTGTACGGCACCTACTGGGCGGTGATCCTGCCCACCGCGGCGTCGGCGTTCGGCGTCTTCCTGGCCCGGCAGTTCATGATCGGCATCCCCCGCGAGCTGCTCGACGCCGCCAAGGTCGACGGCGCCGGCCAGGTCCGGATCTTCTTCCAGGTGGTGCTGCCCCTGTGCCGCCCGCTGATCGCGGTGCTGACGCTGCTCACCGTCCTGTCGACGTGGAACGACTTCGCCTGGCCGCTGATCGCGCTCAAGGAGAACGAGCTCTACACGCTGCCGATCGGCCTGACCTACCTGCAGGGCCAGTTCGGCCCCGACTACGGCGCCACCATGGCCTTCGCGCTGCTCAGCGTCCTGCCCATGGTGGTGCTCTTCCTGGTCTTCCAGCGCCAGTTCGTCCAGGGCTTCACCCGCAGCGGAATCCGCTGACCCCCCGCGCTCTCACCCGCCCCACCCGTCGCAGGTTTCCCAGGTGAACCTGGGAAACCGCCGGAACCATGGAGAACTTCCCGGGTATCGGGACAGATCTCCAGGTGAGGTGGGACGGACGGTGCTGCTGGGACGTCGCGCCGCGCCACCGTTCCACCGCCACTCCCGCACCACTGGGCACGGAGAACCGTCCCGACACCCGGGAAGTTCTCCGTGCCGGGCGCAGATTCCCAGGTATACCTGGGAAACCGTCAGGCGGGGTCGGCGTCCCCGGCCTGGCGGGAGGAGGCGAGGTCGCGGAGGCGGTCGGCGAAGGACGGGTCGCGCTGGAGGAGCTCGGCGAAGGACTCGTCGGTGAGGTGGACGGCCTTGAGGGGCGTGTTCGCGACGACCGACGCGCTGCGCAGGCGGCGGTCGACGAGCGCGATCTCGCCGAAGACGTCGCCGGGGCCGAGCGTGGCGATGGTGGTCTTGTCGCGACGCACCTCGGCCTCGCCCTCGACCAGGATGTAGGCGCGGTCGGCGGGGGTGTTCTCGTGGATCACCGACCACCGGGCCGGGATCGTGACCAGCTGGCCGACCGAGGCGATGTCGTTGACGACGCCGCGGTCGAGGTCGGTCACCCGCCGCAGCGCGTCGACGATCTCGGCATCTGGCTTCCTGCGCGCCATGGCTCGCGGCCCTCCTCCGCCCGGCCTTAGCCGAGCCCCGGTGCAACTGAGGGTTACAGGGTCCCACCTGGAACGACCGGTGTCCAAGCACCGGGCCCACTAGGCTGTGTCGCCAGCGTCACGGACCTCGGGAGGAGACGCGATGACGGGCTTGCTGACGGCCGCGCTCCACGCGGGCGCCGACGCGACCGACCCCTCCACGCGCACCATCCGCACCCGCGTCCAGGTGCTGCTGACGCTGCTGCTCGTCGGCACCAACATCATCGGCGCCGGGATCGTGTTCAGCCTCAACTTCGTGCTGGTGCCCGGTGACGGGCCGAACGCGTCGTTCGTGTCGGCGCTCGCCGTCGCGGCACCGGTCTACGTCGTCGCGGCGGTGGTCGTCGGCGCCACGACGATCACCCTGCTGGTGCTGCGCTCGCTGCAGTGGTTCCTGCTGGAGCAGGACCCGACGCCCGAGCAGCGCCGCGCCACCCTGCGCCTGCCGTGGCGCATCACGATCGCCCAGTTCTGGCTGTGGATGGTCGCCGCCGTCACCTTCACCGCGCTCGCGCTGTGGCGTCAGCCCGAGGCGGCGCTGAGCACGATCTTCGCCGTCGGCATCGCGGGCCTGGTGGTCAGCACGATCGCGTTCCTGTTCACCGAGTACATCCTGCGTCCGGTCGCCGCGCGCGCCCTGGCCGGTCGCGCCGAGGACTTCCCGGTCGGCGCCAACGTCCAGAGCCGGATGGTGCTCTTCTGGGGCCTCGGCACCGGGGCCCCGGTGCTCGGGCTCGGCATGGCCGCCCTGGTCAACCTCACCCGACCCGACTCCCAGGTCGCCGACGGGCGCCTGCCCTACGCGGTGCTGGCCCTGTCGGCCATCGTGCTGCTGTTCGGCCTGCTCGTCACCGTCCTCGCAGCGCGTGCCGTCGTCATGCCGATCCTGGCGGTCCGCCAGGCGCTCGAGCAGGTCGGCAACGGCGACCTCGACGTCCGTGTCGTGGTCAACGACGGCACCGAGCTCGGCCAGCTGCAGGACGGCTTCAACGACATGGCGCGCGGCCTGCGCGAGCGCGACAAGATCCGCGACCTGTTCGGCCGCCACGTCGGCGACTCCGTCGCGAGCGCGGCGACGTCGGGCGAGGTCGAGCTCGGTGGCGAGGTCCGCATGGCCAGCGTCCTGATGATCGACCTCGTCGGTTCGACGACGTACGCCACCGAGCACTCGCCACGCGAGGTGGTGGAGATGCTCAACCGGTTCTTCGCGGTGATCGTCGAGGAGGTGAGCGACCGCGACGGCCTGGTCAACAAGTTCATGGGCGACGCCGTGCTCGCCGTCTTCGGCGCCCCCAACCGGCTGTCCGACCACTCCGGCCTCGCGCTCCGGGCGGCCCGCGCGATCGTCGAACGGCTCGCCGACGAGGTGCCCGAGATCCGCGCCGGCATCGGTGTGGCCACCGGCGAGGTCGTCGCCGGCAACGTCGGTCACCAGACCCGCTTCGAGTACACCGTGATCGGCGACGCGGTGAACTCCGCGGCCCGCCTCACCGAGCTCGCCAAGGACGTGCCCGGCGGCGTCATGGCCACCTGGGCCACGGTGTCGTCCACCGACCGCACCGAGTCGCGGCACTGGGAGAAGCACGGCTCGCCCGTGCTGCGCGGACGCGACGAGCCCACCGACGTCGCGGTGCTGGTCGACGGCGGCAGCGCGCCACGCGAGAAGGACGCCTAGAGCGGGTCGAGGATCCGGGCCAGGAACTGCTGCAGACGAGGGCTCTGCGGGTTCGCCAGGACGTCCTGCGGCGCGCCGCGCTCGACGAGCACGCCGCCGTCGAGGAAGAGCACCTGGTCGGCGACCTGCTGGGCGAAGCGGATCTCGTGGGTGACGACGACCATCGTCCAGCCCTGCGCGGCGAGGTTCTTCATCACCTTCAGCACCTCGCCCACCAGCTCGGGGTCCAGGGCCGACGTGGGCTCGTCGAACAGCATCAGCTGCGGGCGCATCGCCAGCGCACGGGCGATGCCGACGCGCTGCTGCTGTCCGCCCGACAGCTGGTACGGGTGCTGGTCGGCCTTCTCGGCCAGGCCGACCTGGGCGAGCAGGTCGCGCGCCTCGTCCTCGACCTCGGCGGCCGGCCGTCCCTGCGCCAGCCGCGGCCCCTCGGTGACGTTCTGCAGCACCGTGCGGTGCGGGAACAGGTTGTGCGCCTGGAAGACCATCCCGCTCTGCGCGCGCAGGCGGACGACGTCGGCCTTGGAGGTCTTCTGGGCGAAGTCGAGCTCGACGTCGCCGATCCGCACGCGGCCCGCGTCGGGGCGGTCGAGCACGTTCAACGAGCGCAGCAGCGTGGTCTTGCCCGACCCGGACGGCCCGACGAGCACCGTCACCGAGCCGCGCTCGGCGGTGAAGTCGATGCCGTCGAGCACCGTGTTGCTGCCGAAGCTCTTGCGCAGCCCCTCGACGGAGACGAGCGGGCCGCTCGTGGAGGAGGTGCTCATCGGGCCACGTACCTGTCGAGTCGGGTCTCGAGCCGCGTCTGGCCAAACGACAGGACGAGGCAGATGATCCAGTAGATGACCGCCGCGAGGGTGTAGAGGGCGAAGAACTCACCGGTGGGCGACGCCAGTTCCTGTGCGACCCGAAGCATGTCGGTGAAGATGATGGTCGAGGCCAAGGCTGTGTCTTTCAGAAGGGAGATCAAGGTGTTCGACAGCGGCGGCACCGCGACCCGCGCCGCTTGTGGTAGCACCACCCGCCGCAGGGTCAGTGCGTAGCCCATGCCGACGGTCTGCGCGGCCTCCCATTGGCCCTTGGGTATCGACAGGATGGCCGACCGGATGACCTCGGCGGCGTATCCGCCGACGTTGAGGCTGAGCGCGATGATCGCCGCGGGCCACGGATCGAGGCGTATACCAAACTGGGGCAACCCGTAGAAGACGATGAACAGCTGCACGATGAGCGGTGTGCCCCTGATGATCGACACGTAGACCCGCCCGATCTGGGCGAGCCCCGGCAGCGCCGACAACCGCATCAGTGCAACCGCCAGCGCGATCGCGAGGCCGAGGGGGAAGGTGACGAGCGTGAGCGGGATCGTGCCCTTGATCAGTCCACCCAGCATCGGACCGATGCTGGACTGGATCAGCGCCCAGCTGCTCTCCCAGTCCATGACGCCGGACTACTTCGACACGTCGGAGCCGAAGTACTTCTCCGAGATCTTCGCCAGGGTGCCGTCGGCGCGCAGCTCGTCCAGCGCGTCGTTGACGGGCCCGACCAGGCCGGAGTCCTTGCGGAACGCGAACACCTGGTCGCTGGTGTCACCGGTCTTCGCGGCGACCTCGACCGAGGTGTCGCCGGAGTTCTTCAGGTAGTCGAGCACCGCGAGGTTGTCGTTGACGATCGCGTCCACGCGACCCTGCTTGACCAGCGTGACGGCCTGCACGAAGCCCTCCACCGACTCGACCTTCGCGCCGGCGTCCTTGGCCACCTGGGCCCAGTTGCTGGTGGACGACTGCGCGGTCGTCCTGCCCTTCAGGTCGTCCAGGCTCGTGATCGCGGTGTCGCCCTTCTTCACCAGGATCACGCCCTCGGAGACGGTGTACGTCTGCGACAGGTCGTAGAGCTTCTCGCGCTCGGGGGTGCGGGTCACCTGGTTGGCGACGACGTCCCAGCGCTCGGAGGTGAGTCCGGCGAAGATCGCGTCGAAGGTCGACTCGCTGAACTCCGGCTTCACGCCGAGCTTCTTCGCGACGGCGGTGATCACCTCGACGTCGTAGCCGGTGAGCTCGTTGGTGTCCTGCGCGTGGAAGGTGAAGGGCGAGTACGTGCCCTCGGTGCCGATCTTGAGCACCCCGTCGGCCTTGACCTGGTCGAGCGGGGATCCCTCGTCGGACGACCCGCCGCACGCGGCGAGCAGGACGCCTGCCAGTGCGAGGGCGACGAGGCTGAGGATGCGGCGGGGCATGAGGGACCTTTGGTTCGGCGACGGGGGTGCCTGTCGATCAGACCAGCGCACGCCCTCCGGGGCCGGTCGTGTCCACATGCTGGACACGACCGCGGCCCGCCACCGGGGGGCCACGGGCGCCCGGTGCATCCTGGTCCTGACACCCGTCACCGACCCGTCACAGGAGGCCAGAGAGATGTCCAGCGCACAGGCGAGCGTCCTCGTCGACCTCCTGCGCGACGAGCGGGCCACCACCCTGACGATCGGCCGCTCCCGCACGCCGTCTGCGGTGGCCGTGGCGTCGTCGGTCATCGACCTGTGGACGCTGGCCGGCGGCCGCGTCGTCGACGTCGTCAGCTGGGAGCGCGGCACCTCCCGCTGGGCCGACCACGCGCAGCGCATGGTCCGGTCCGCCCCCGACGCGTGGGTGGTCGTCGACTCCTCCGCCGGCTGGAACCGCCTGGTCGCCCACCTCACCTACACGCTCGGCTGGGACGCCACGCGCACCTTCGCCGCCGTGCCCGCCCTCGCACCCACGACCGACCTCGGCCTGCGCACCGTCGACCGGGGCGGCTCGGTCCACGTCGGATGACGGCGCTCGACGGCGTCGCGCTCGTCACGGGCGCGTCCCGCGGGCTCGGCGCCGCGATCGCCGAGGCGCTCGCCGCCACGGGCCAGCCCGTCGCCGTGAACTACGCGTCGACGGGCGCTCTCGCCGACGCCGTCGTGTCGAGGATCACCGACGCGGGCGGTCGGGCGGCGGCGTACCGGGCCGACGTGACGTCCGCCGCCGAGGTCGAGCGCCTGGTCGCCGAGATCGACGCCGAGCTCGGACCCGTCACCGTCCTGGTCGTCAACGCGACCGGGGCCCAGCCCACCACCCCGATCGAGGCGCTCACCACCGACGACCTCGAGCCGATGCTCGACTTCTTCGTCCGGAGCCCCACGCTGCTCACCACCGCCGTCGTGCCCGGCATGCGCGCCGCCGGCGCGGGCCGGATCGTGCACATCGGCTCCGACGTCGTCGACCGTGCACCGGAGGGCAACGCGGCCTACGTGGCGGCCAAGTCCGCCCAGCTCGGGCTCGCACGCGTCGCAGCCCGCGAGCTCGGACGCCACGGCATCACCGTCAACACCGTGCAGCCGGGCTGGGTGCCCGTCGAGCGCCATGCCGACGTCCCCGCGGCCGACCTCGACGCCTACCTGCGCGACGTGCCCGTCGGACGGGCCGGCACCCCCGCCGAGGTCGCCGCGAGCGTCGTGCACCTCGCCTCGCGCGAGGCGGCGTTCGTCAACGGCGCCGTGCTCGCGGTCAACGGCGGCAGCACCGTCGCCTGAGAGCGCCCCGGGGCGTCAGCGCCCGGGCTCCAGCGCCCCGTCCACCGCGCGGGCGAACAGCTCGGGCAGCTCGACGCCGTCGGCGCGGGCCATGGTCGCGACGACGCTCTGGCGGGCGAAGGAGTTGTAGAGCCCGGCCTCCAGGAACCACGGACGCCCGTCGGGGTCGATCCGGAAGTCGAACAGGCTGTAGTCACGGCAGCCGAGCGCGACGTGGCACGCGCGCGCCGCCTCCCACACCGGGACGCAGACCGGGTCGTCCCGGTCGACGATCCAGACGGTCGGGGTGTCCTTGGCCATCAGCGCGAGCGCGCCGTCGTCGCCCCGACGGATCTTGTCGGCCTCCTCGCGCACCGGCTTGGCGTCGAGCGAGTACTCCTCCAGCGGCAGGCACAGCAGGTCGTCGCCGCGCTCCACCACGCCGCAGCGCACCTCGCGTCCCGGCTCGACGAACCGCTCCACGAGTGCCTCGGGACCGTGGTCCCACGCGGCTGCCAGTGCCGCCGGGTACTCCTCGGGGGTGCGCACGAGCGTGACGCCCACGGAGTTGTCGGCGTCGACGGGCTTGACCACGACGGGCGGGGCGAGCGTGGGCTCCTGGCCCGCACGCAGGGTCTCGCCCTCGGGGACGTCGACGCCGGCGGCCGCGACCACCGCACGCGCCCGTCCCTTGTGGGCGCCGAGCGCCATCACGTCGGGGCGGTTGCCGACGTAGGGGATGCCGAGCACGTCGAGCAGCGCGCGGTAGTGCGTCATGCCGGCGAGGCAGAACATCTGCGGCAGGGCGACGTCGACGTCCAGCGAGCCGAGGTGCGCCACCGCCTCGGCCAGCGTCACCGAGGGCGCCGACGCGAGGTCGTCCTCGGCCAGCGACGACGGGAACCGCCACCGTCCGTCGGGCGACACGTGCGCGACGACCGGCTCGTACAGGGCAGGGTCGTGGACCGACGCCAGGCAGTCCGACGCGTAGAGCCGGGAGAGGTCGTCGAAGAACGCGCTGGTGGGCGAGCCGGTCAGGTGCAGCACGCGCAGCGGGCTAGTCACCGGCCGGCTCCACGAGCTTGCCGATGTTGAAGTCGACGCGGTTCCAGCGTCCGCCGCGGCGCAGGTTGGCGAGCAGCAGCGCCGGGATCTCGACGTGGTGGAGCACGAAGAAGGGCAGCGGGTCGCCGAGCGCGAACACCGCGTCCTTGCCCTCCAGCACGACGCGCAGGCGCTCGAGCGCGGTGCTCGGACGGCTGAGGGCGCGCCACAGCTCGTGGTACAGCCAGTACGTGGGCCGGCTCGCCGCGGTGGGCAGCACGCGCGGCCCGCCGGTCTCCAGGTACGCGTCGGCGAGGCCGGGGTGGTCGTAGAACATCGTGATCGCCGAGTGCGTGCGCGGGTTGCACTCGATGGCGTACGCGACGCCGTCGTCGTCGGCGCGCATGAAGTCGAACGACACCTGCCCGCTGAGCCCGAGACCCTTGACGAGCGTGGCGACCCACTGCTCGATCTCGGGGTCGTCGACCATCGCGTAGTTGACCTGGAACGCCGAGGAGTCGCAGCAGCAGTAGACCTGCACCTCGCCGTCGCGGGCGGTGGTGTGGGTGCAGTACTCCCGGCCCGCGACGAACTCCTGCAGGATCCACGGGTTGTCCGGCGAGATCGGCTTGCCGGCCACGAACGCCTCGGTCTCGGCACGCGTGGGCAGCGGCAGCTGCGTGAGGTCGAGCCGGTTGACCGGGTCGTAGGCGATGGACTTGAGGACGTAGGGCCGGCGCCGGCCGGTGAAGTCGAAGTCGAGCACCTGCTCGGGCGAGGTGACGAGGTGCGTGTCGGGCACCGCCAGGCCGAGCGAGGCGGCGAGCTCGGCGAAACGGTGCTTGTCGTCGAGCAGCGCCACCTCGTCGGGGGTGCAGCTGAGCACCTCGCAGTGGCCCGCCAGCACCTCGGCCGCCCGGGCGTCGAAGACGCTGGCCACGGGGCTGCACACCGGGACGTACACGTCGACGCCCTCGGCCCGCACGACGGCGAGCAGGGCCTCGGCGTAGCCGGGGTCGCGCGGGTCGGGGACGGTGCGGAACGCGTCGACGGCCCGGGAGAACCGGTGACCGGTCAGCCGGTAGGTGGCCTTCTCCACCAGGACGACGCGGTGGCCGGCGGCGTGGAACGACCGCGCGAGCGCCAGCGCCTTGGTCATCTTGCCGCCGCTGACCATCACCGTCCGCGGTCGGGCGGCGACGTCCGGGCGTCGGCGCGCGAGCGGCGTGACGAGCAGGGACGCCACGGTCACCACGGCGTTCGCCGGCAGGGCGAGCGTGAGCAGGCCCAGGGTGCCGATCGTCCGGGCCGCCTGAGCCGCGCCGGACGTCGTCACTTCCCGGGCACCCCGTAGTCGGCCACCATGCCGCGGTGCATCACCCGGTCGCCGACGACCACCGAGTGGTCGCCGCGGTGCAGGACGCAGCCGTTGTCCCACATGACGACGTCGCCCGGGGCCCAGGCGTGGCGCAGGCTGTTGTCCTCGGTGGTGGAGTGCGCGTACAGCTGCTGCACGAGGTCGGCGGCGGTGTCGTCGTCGAGCCCGCTGATCGCGGCGCACCGCTTGGGCGTCGACATGTAGAGCGCGGTGCGTCCCGAGAGCGGGTGGTCCCGGAAGACGGGGTGGTCGGCCTGCGTCTCGTCGTCCGGCCCGAGGTCGAGCCCGGTGACGACGTGCGTGATCGTGCGTCCACGCAGGCGCTCGACCACCTCGGGGTCGAGGGTGTCGAAGGCCCGGTACTGGTTGGTGAAGACGGTCTCGCCGCCCTGCGACGGGATCTCGACGGCCCGCAGCGCGGTGTAGGCCGGCGGCGTCGACAGGTAGGAGGAGTCGACGTGGAAGGTGCTCCTCGGCGGCTCGGCGCGCCCGACGTTGGAGATCAGGTTGAGGTCGGGGTGGCCGTCGACGGGGATCTCGCCGGTGGTGAAGGTGAGGTCGCCGAAGCGTCGCAGGAACGCCTCGAACACGTCGTCGTCGACGTGCTGGTCGCGCAGGGCGACGACGCCGACGTCGGCGAGCAGCTCGCGCAGCCCGTCGATCTGCGTGTCGGAGACGCTGCGGAGGTCGACGCCGGTGACCTCGGCGCCCAGGGGTTCGAGCGTGGTGACGTGCACGGGTGCTCCTAGGGGTGGTGCGGGTCGTCGACGCGGCGCACGAGCGTGATGCCGTCCCTCAGCGGGACGACGACCTGCTCGACCCGGGGGTCGTCGGTGACCTGGCGGTTGAAGGCGGCGATCGCGTCGCCGTTGGGGGTGGGGTCACCGGTCCACGGCTGACCCTGCATGAGGGTGTTGTCGACGGCGACGAGCCCGCCGTCGGCGAGCAGCCCGCCGCCGAGGACGGCCTCCAGGTAGCCGGTGTAGCCGGCCTTGTCGGCGTCGACGAACACGAGGTCGAACGTCCGGCCCTCCTCGACGAGCGCCGCGAGGGTCTGCGCGGCCGGACCCACCCGGACGTCGATGCGTCCGCCGCAGGCGGCGGCGTCGAACGACTCCTGCGCGAACGCCGCCACCTCCGGGTCCAGCTCGCACGCGACGACCTCGCCGCCCGCGGGGAGCGACTCGGCCATCGCGAGCGAGGAGTACCCGGTGAACATGCCGACGTCGAGCACGCGCGTGGCGCGGGTGGCCGTCACGAGGAAGGACAGGAACCGCCCCTCGACGTGGCCCGACAGCATCTCGGCCTCCAGCGTGCCGGCCCACGGCGCGGCCGCCGTGCGGGCGGCGAGGTGCGCGAGGTCCGACGACTCCGGGGTGGTGTGCTCGGCCACGTACGGGTCGAGCCCCACGGCGAGGTCCCGGACCGAGCGCAGCTCGTCACGCAGACCCGTGTCGTCGCCCTCGTCCAGGCGACGGCACAGGTCGTCGAGGCGCTGCGCCAGGATCCCGTGCGGGGTCACCGGACGCAGCGCGGCCGGCGCGCTGCTCGTCGACGTCATCGGCTCACGGCGCCGCGACGACGGGGGCGGTGCGGGGACGCATGAACGCGTCGACGCCCTCTCCCCCGCGGGGCAGGGCCGCAGCCAGCTCACGGTGCAGCGTGAGCGCGGACTCCAGCTCGGCGTCGTCGACGTCGTTCATGAACACGCACTCGCCGAGCGGCTGCGGCGCGGCCGCGCGGAGCAGGCCGTTGCGCGTCTGCAGGATCGACGCCGTCGAGTCCCGCAGCAGGTCCGCGGTGAGGTACGGGCTGTCGAGCGTCAGTCCGAGCCGGCTGAACAGCGCCAGGACGCGGTCGCGGTCGTCCTCGGAGATGTAGCCGCGCGAGGCCGCGAGCGTGGTGGAGTAGGCCATGTCGACGCTGATCGCGTGTCCGTGGAAGTACGGCACCTCGGGCGTCAGCTCGAGCGTCGGGCTCCACGTGTGGCCGAAGGCGATGACGCGGTCGAGGTCGAGCTCGGCCAGGTTGGGCACCTCCAACCGCAGCATGGTGTGGATCGCGTCGTCGGTGACCTGGTCGGCGATCTTGCGGATCTCCTCGCTGCCGCCGAGGTGGCCGAAGCGGGTGGCCAGCAGCTCCTCGCCGTGCTCGTCCAGCAGGTCGAACACGGTGCGGTTGGCGACCACGGCGATCTTGATCAGCTCGGCCATGCCGTTGCGCACCTGGTCCTCGCCGAGCGAGGCCAGGAAGGAGAAGTCCAGGAACACCGTGGACGACGCGTGGTAGGCGCCGAGGCGGTTCTTGGCCTTGCCGTGGTTGACCGCCACCTTGATCGACACGCTCGCGTCGATCAGGCCGATCAGCGTGGTGGGGATGCGGATGTACGGCGTCGAGCGCTTGTAGGACGCGCACGCGAACCCGGCGACGTCGGTCACCAGGCCGCCGCCCACCACGAGCACGGGCTCGGTGCGGAGCAGCCCGAACGCGGAGATCGCGTCGACGATCATCTCGAGCGTGCCGAGCGTCTTGTCCTTCTCGGTGATGGCCACCGGGACGATCGTCAGCGACAGGCCGTGCTGCTCGAAGTACGCGCGGATGGCGTCCTCGTGGATCGTCAGCACGTTCTCGTCGACGACGGCCAGGCAGCGGCCGAACGGGCGGTAGCTGTCGGCGAGCTGGGTGTTCTGCGGCGCGAACACGCCGTCGACCGGGACGAGGCTGTACTCGATCTTCTCGTAGGCCTCGACGTGGAAGCCGCCGTCGGTGCGCGTGACGGTGGCGGGGGGCTGGTTCATGCGTGCTCCTTGGGGGTCGAGGGGGCCGGTCAGGCGGCGCGGCCGGACGGCGACAGGGCGGCGGGGTCGAGGTGGTCGACGACGCTCGCGGCCTCGCCGAAGTCGTGCGAGGCGGTGTTGGCGTTGGGGAACGCCACGCAGCTGACGCCGGCGGCCTGGGCCGCCTGGACGCCTCCGACGTTGTCCTCGACGGCGACGGCGCCGTCGGCTGTCTCGCCGAGCTGCTCGAGCGCGTACAGGTACGAGGCGGGGTCGGGCTTGGACTCCCCGACCACCGAGGAGTCGACGACGAGGTCGAAGTCGTCGCGCGTCAGGTCGGGCAGCGACGCGAGGAGGGCCTCGACGTTCTCGGGGGACGTGGTGGTGACGAGGGCGATCTTCGCGCCCTCGTCCTTGGCGGCCCTGAGCGACTCGACGACGCCGGGGCGCGCGGTGCTGCCCGACTCGGCGAGCCGGCGCTGGAAGATCTCGGACTTGCTCTGGTGGACGGCCGCGGCGTCGACGTCCTGGCCGCGCTCGGCGGCGTAGGCGCTGATGCGGTCGGCGCCGCCGTTGCCGCGGAGCATCTGGACGTAGTCGTCGCGGTCCCAGGTCCAGTCCAGTCCGTGGGCGGCGAACGCCTCGTTGAAGGACTCTCGCTGGAGCTCGGAGGTGTCGGCGAGGGTGCTGATGGAGCCGAACAGCAGTGCGGTCACGTGGGTGCCTCGTTCTCGGGGGGTGTGAAGACCTTCGGGCCTTCGATCGTCTCGGCCCCCCCGCCCCCGCGCCGAAGCACGTGCGTAGGTTCGCTCCCCCGGTCGGGCTCGGCTCAGACGGGCGGGGTGCGCGGGCGCCCGAGGTTCTCCATCAGGGGCCGCAGGATCCCGCGCAGCGTCGCCACCTGGTCCCTGCTGAGACCCATGGCGTCGGTCATCTCGGCCTGGATCCGGGCCCCGTGGGGACGCAGCTCCTCCCCCGCCTCGCCCAGCGACACCACGACGGTGCGGCCGTCGACGTCGCCGCGTCGGCGGACGACCAGGCCCGTCTGCTCCATCCGCCGCAGCAGCGGGGTGAGGGTGGCGTGGTCGAGCTGGAGGCGGTCGGCGAGCTGGCGGACCGTGCAGGTCGGGTCCGACCACAGCACCGTCAGCACCAGGTACTGCGGGTAGGTCAGGCCCGTCTCGGCCAGGACGGACCGGTACGCGGCCGTGACGGCGCGCGACGCCGCGTACAGGTCGAAGCACAGCAGCGCGTCGACGCCGGTGATGGTCTGGTCGGGCGGCCCCTCGATGGTCACGGCCCCCACGCTATCGCGGCCCGGCCGAGGTGATATCTTGTGCACAAGACATTCTCTCTCCCTGGAGGCCCTCATGCCCACTCGTACCGCACGCACCGCCTGGAACGGCACCCTCGAGGCCGGCGCCGGCCAGGTCGAGCTGTCCAGCTCCAAGGTCGGCACCTACGACGTCTCGTTCCCCAAGCGCGCGGCCGACGACGCCGCCGGCACGACCAGCCCCGAGGAGCTCGTCGCCGCGGCCCACTCGTCCTGCTACGCGATGCAGCTCTCGGCCCTCATCGCCGAGGCCGGCGGCACCCCGCAGTCGCTCGAGGTCTCCGCCGACGTCTCGCTCGGCCCGGACAAGGCCGACGGCGGCTTCCGCCTCACCGGCATCGCGCTCACCGTGCGTGGCGAGGTCGAGGGCCTGGACGAGGCCGGCTTCGTCGAGGCGGCCGAGAAGGCCAAGGCCGGCTGCCCGATCAGCAAGGCGCTCACCGGGGTCGACATCACCCTCGACGCCGCGCTCGAGAGCTGAGCGGCACCCCTCACAGACCGGGGCCCGTCGTCACGCGGTCGCGCGTGGCGGCGGGTCCCTTCCACGTGCCCGGTCAGGCGTGGACGGGCGACTCGCGCGAGGCCACCGCCTCGCGGACGATCGGGATGACCTCGTCGCCGAAGTCGATCGCGTCCTGCAGCGTGTCGTAGCCGCGGGCCGACAGGATGTCGACGCCGAGGTCGACGTACGCCAGGAGCGCGTCGGCGACCTGCTGGGGCGTGCCGACGAGCGCGTTGGAGTTGCCGGCGCCGCCGGTGGCCTTGGCGGTGCCGGAGTACAGGATCGTGTCGTGGACGTCGCCGCGCTCGGCGATCTCGAGCAGCCGCTGCGAGCCGGTGTTCTGCGGCGCGGACTCGTCGCCGCGGCGGTAGCGCTGCCCGCCGGCCTTGCGGTCCTCGATCCGGCTGACGACGCGGTGCGCCTTGTCCCAGGCCTCGTCCTGCGTCGGGGCGATGATCGGGCGGAACGCGACCTGGATGCGCGGCTGGTCGGGGCGCCCGGACGCCTCGGCCTCGGCGCGCACGCGGGCGATCTGCTCGGCGGTGTCGGCCAGCGGCTCGCCCCACAGGCAGAACACGTCGGCCTCGGCGGTGCCGATCGCGTAGGCGGCGTCGGACGAGCCGCCGAACGAGATCCGCGGACGCGGCTGCTGCACCGGGAACACGTCGGAGACGAAGTCGGCGAACCGGTAGTGCTCGCCGTCGAAGTCGAACGGCTCGTGCTCGGTCCAGGCCCGCTTGAGGATCTGGATGTACTCGCCGGTGCGGCCGTAGCGCTCGTCCTTGGTCAGGACGTCGCCCTCGCGCCGCTGCTCGTGGTCGCTGCCGCCGGTGATGACGTGCACCTGCATGCGGCCGGCCGACGCGTGGTCGAGCGTGGCGAACGTCTTGGCGGCGAACGTCGGGATCGACAGGTTGGGCCGGTGCGCGACGAGCACCTGAAGCGTCTCGGTGTGCGCGGCGATCCAGGCCGCGGCCTGCGCCGGGTCGGGCGAGCCCGAGCCGTACGCGGTGAGCACGCGGTCCCAGCCGTGCTCCTCGTGCGCGCGGGCGAGCGCGATCGTGTAGGCCGGATCGAAGCTGCCGCCGCTGCGCGGGTTCGTCTCCGAGCCGTCGTTGGTGGCACCCATGCCCAGGAACTCGATCGGCATCTCTAGGACCTCTTCGTGGTGGTGACCGGCGCGGGACGCGCGGCGGTGGCGAGCGCGACGACGTCGCGGGCGACGACGTCGGCCTGGCGGTGGACCGGGCCGTTCGACCCCGGTCGGGCGAAGGCCGCCACCGGGGCGGTGGTGTGCATGCCGAGGGCGAGCAGCCAGGGGTGCGCGGCGCCATCAGCGTCGACGACGTGCGCGCCGGCGTCGACCACGACGCGACCGGTGGGGACCTCGGACCCGTCGTCGGCGACGAGACGCTGGGCCTGCAGGTCGCCCCGGTCGCGCAGCGCGGCGAGCATCACGTCACGGGTGCGGGTGACGTCGGGCGCGGGCACCGTGGCCTCGACGAGGGCCCGCGCGCGCACCTCCCCCGGAATGGTGCGCGAGGTGGCGACGACCTCGTGGGTGTCGGGGTCGACGTCCACCTCGAGCCCCGCGCCGAGGAAGTCGACGATGCCGGCCTCGTGCAGGGCGAGCAGCTGCTCGAGCCGGTCGGGCGGAGGCCCGCTCGCGTAGTAGCTGAAGAAGCCGAACCAGCGCTGGTCGAAGTCGCGCAGCCGCGAGGAGACGCTCGTGGTGGGCGACGCGAGCACCGGCCCGAGCGCGCCCAGGGTGCGCAGAAGCCCGTGGAACAGCCCGAGGTCGGCGCTGTGACGGGGATCGGTGCGGCGGTCGACGTCCGCGCGCACCCGGGCGGCGACGTGCTCGCCGAGCGCCTCGACGTCGGGCAGCCTCAGCCCCGCGAGCGGACGGTCGTCGGCGCGCAGGTCGAGCCGGTCGTCGGGGTCGGGCACGGCCCACGCGAGCAGGTCCTCGAGCGCGGTGCTGCCGAACGGCTCGTGCTCGAGCGCGGCGTCGAGGTCGGCCCACGCGACGGCCACGCGGTCGGGGTGGCCGAGGGCGAGCTCGCGGTAGTACGACCAGGTGAGCTCGCGCTCGACCAGCGGCCAGACGTGCTCGGCGAGGTCGAGCCGGTCGTGCTCGGCGACCAGCCCGGCGACGACGTCGGGGGTCAGGAAGCGCGGGCCGTCGGGGAGCCCGGCGACGAGGCGGTACATCGGCTTGCAGTGGAACGGGACGCCGCGACGCGACCCGACGAGCAGGTGCGGCTCACGTCCCGACGGCTCGTAGCGCAGGCGGTCGCCGGTGCCGGTGCGGTGGAACGCGCCGCCGCGCCCCTCGGTGAGCAGCACCATCACGTCGACGAAGCCGAGGCCGAGCCCGCGCACCACGACGTCCTCGCCCGCCGGCACCGACGACAGGTCCAGGTCGGCGCCGTACCCGGGCCCGACGAACACGCCGCCGCCGGCCTCGATCTCATGGGCGAGCCGGCCCGCCTCGGCGGTGGGCTCCTGGTCGACGTGGCTGGTCAGCAGGACGACTGCGGCCGCGTCCAGGCTCGTCCCGTCGGCGAGCACGACGCTGCGCCGGCCGTCCTGGTCGCGCACGTCGACGGCCTTCTGCGCGTGCTCGACGACGCGGACGTGCGCCGGCAGGCTCTCGACCGCCCGTCGGTACGTCCGGTCGAAGTAGGCCGCCGAGAGCCGGCGGGTGGGGAACTCGAGACGGCCGATCTCGCGGGCCTCGGCCTCCAGGGCGTCGTCACCCAGGTCGCCGGGACGCAGCAGCGTCAGCCAGTCGGCGAGCGACGGGCCCGCGTCGCCGTCGGTGTGGACGGTGAGGTCCTCGGCGGTGGTGTTGAGCCGCAGCAGGTCGGACTGATCGTCCCGCCAGATCCGTCCGGCACCCTTCGGGTGCGGGTCGACCAGGTGCACCTCGAACGGCGTGGTCGTCGACGCCGCGTGCGCCGCGATCCGTCCCAGCAGCACCAGGCTCCGTGGCCCCGCGCCCACCAGCACCACCCGGCGGGGGGCGTGCGGGGTGTCGGCGGCCATGGCTCCAGCCTAGGCAAACTCGAGCAAGTCGCTGGACTGAGTCGCCAGGTGAGACGGCCGGTGTCCCCCTCCGTCCGCGATCCGATGGGTTCGCGGGGTTCTCGGCGCCGGGAACCCCGTCAACCCTCCGGATCGTCGGTCAGCGACCCCGGCGGGTGGTGATCCCGTCGCTCGTGAGCGAGTCGAACAGCTGGTCGTCGGGGACCACGCCGTCGCCTCGCCGCGCGGCAGCCACCTGACGGGCGGCGTGCCGCATGCCGTCGGCCTCGGTGGTCACGACCGTGTCGTAGGTGGAGGCGAAGGTGAGCATCCGCCCCCGGTCGGCGCCGAAGCACCGCTGGGGCACCACGACGCGGACGAACCCGCGGCGGCCCTCGTCGGCGGTGGTCTTGAGGCCCCGGCACGTGATGGTGGGGTCGGACTGCTCCGCGGTCTCGTCGAAGAGCGCCAGGTCGGTCACCCAGCGTCCCCTCGGTCCGGGCAGGGTGCTGAGCGAGTAGTTGCGGACCTTGGTCGGGTCGGACGTCACGTCCTTGGCCGGCACGATGGCCGACGTGACCGCGGTGCGACCACGACGCACGTCGCCGACGCGCACCGTCAGCGCGAACCGGCGCGAGGTGTTCTGCACCTTGACCGAGCGCAGGTCCCAGGTGGCGCCGATGCCGCGCTCACCCACCTTGTCCTTGCGCACCTTGGTCTGCGCCTGCGCCGGAGACCCGGCCACCGCCACCAGCACCAGGGCGGTCAGGACCGCCACACCCCATCGCCGCATCTCGTCCCCCATCTCGATCGTGAGAGCCGACCCTAGGCCGCGGGGCCACCCGACGTCCGGCGAACGCGACCGATCGACGACGTGACGCCGATGGCCAGGCCCCAGACGACGAAGGCAGTGCCGTCCACCGGGAGTCAGGCGTCGCGGTCGGCCGAGGGACCGAGCCGCTTGGTCATCTGGATCGCCGCCACCTCGAAGCCCACCTGCTCGTAGAGGGACCGCGCCGGGTCGTTGAAGCCGAACACCGAGAGACCGACGGACACGACGCCCCGACGCACGCACTCGGCCTCGGCCGCCTCCAGGATCGCCCGGCCGTAGCCGCGGCGACGGAGGTCCTCGCGGACCAGCAGGTCGTAGCCGAAGGCGTGCAGGCCGTCCGAGCGGTCCGTCAGCGCCAGCCACACCATCCCGACCTCGTCGTCGCCGTCCATCGCGGTGAGCAGGAGCTGGTCGGCGGTGTCCAGGCCGTCGGGCAGGAGCCGGGTGAAGTCGGCGTCGGCCCTCTCGCGGGCCTCCGGCTCGCCCATCGCGCCCGACCGCGCGATGTTGGCGGCGTACGACCGCTCGGCCGTCGTGCGGAAGATCGCGTACTGCGTCGACGTCATCGGCAGGAGCCGGACGGTCGGCGGGGCGTCGCGGTCCGCGGACCGGGGTCGGCGCTCGTCCATCACCTCACCCTAGGCGGGCGCGGGGCCACCGACCGCGGGCGCGACGTAGGTTCGGTCCGTGGACGGCGACGGGTCGGGGGCGTGACCCGGGTCCGGCTGTCGCGGCTGCCCGGCGAGCGCGTGTCGGTCGTCGACGACGGTGGGACCCACGCGATCGCCGCGGCCGAGGTGCCCGCGTGGGTCGCCGAACGCGAGGCCGACGACCCGCGCTGGGTCTGGGACGACACGGCCCGGTGGTACCCGCCGCTGCTCGACGCCGGGGTGCGGGTCCGGCGCTGCCACGACCTCCGCCTGACGCGACGGCTGCTCCTGCGGGCGCCGGCCGTGGACCGGGCGGCGCTCGACGGCGAGGAGGCACCCGCCTGGGACCGGCTGCCACCGGGCGGTGCGTCCGAGCCCGCCCTGTTCGTGGCCGACGAGTCCACCGAGTACCTGCGCGCCGACCTCGAGGACGACCGCCAGCTGGCGGCCGTCTCGGGGTCGTCCGAGCCCGGACGGCTCACGCTGCTGCTGGCCGCGGAGTCGTCGGGGGCCCTGGCCGCAGCCGAGATGACCCACGCCGGGATGCCGTGGCGGGCCGAGGTCCACGACCGCCTCCTCGCCGACCTGCTCGGCCCGCGCCCACCCCGCGGCATGCGGCCGGCGAAGCTCGAGGCGCTCGTGGACCGGCTGCGGGCCGCCCTGGACGCACCCGGCCTCAACCCCGACTCACGGCCCCACCTGCTCGCGGCGCTGCGACGCGTCGGCGTGGAGGTCCCCGACGTCCGCGCGTCGACGCTGCAGGAGGTCCGGCACCCGGCGATCGAGCCGTTGCTCGCGTACAAGCAGCTGGTCCGGCTGGCCACCACCAACGGGTGGGACTGGAGCGACCGGTGGGTGCGCGACGGCCGCTTCCGACCGGTGTACCAGCCCGCCGGGTCGTCCACGGGACGCTGGTCGTCCAACGGCGGCGGGGCCCTGTCGTTCCCGGCCCAGATCCGGCCCGCCGCGCGCGCCGACGACGGCTGGGTGCTGGTGGTGGCCGACGTCGCCCAGCTGGAGCCGCGGGTGCTCGCCGGCATGAGTCGCGACGACGCGCTGACCCGGTCGGCGCGCGGTGCCGACCTCTACGAGGCGATGGTCCGCGACGGCGCCGTCGCCAGCCGGGGCGACGCCAAGCTGGGCCTGCTCGGCGCGATGTACGGGGCGACCAGCGGCGAGAGCGGGCGCCTCGTCGCCGGCCTCACCCGCCGCTACCCCCGGGCGTTCGGCCTGGTCGAGGAGGCCGCCCGCGCCGGGGAGCGCGGCGAGCCGGTCCGCACCCTGCTGGGACGAGGGTCACCGGTTCCGGGGCGGTCGACGGTCGACGACCCCGACGTGCCCGAGGCCGACCGCGACGCCCTGGCCCGCGACCGCCGCGCGGTCGGGCGCTTCACCCGCAACTTCGTCGTGCAGGGCACCGGCGCGGAGTGGGCGCTGTGCTGGATCGCCGACCTCCGCAACCGCCTGTGGACGCTGGGCGACGGGTCCCTGGTCGAGCGACCCCACCTGGTCTTCTTCCTGCACGACGAGGTCGTCGTCCACGCACCCGCCCACCTCGCCGACGCCGTCGTCGCCCAGGTCACCGAGGCGGCCGAGGCGGCGGGCCGGCTGCTGTTCGGCGACCGGGCGGTCGACTTCCCCCTGACGACCGCCGTGGTGCGCAGCTACGCCGAGGCCGGCAAGGCCGGTCTCAGCGGGACCGACCGCCCTTCCTCGTCTTGACCTTGTCCACCGCCTCGCGGATGCGGCGCTGGTTCTCCGGCTTCTGGGACTCGCGGTAGATCGTCCTGGCCAGGCCGATCGCGGCAGCACTCTTGAACAGCTTCATGGGCACAGGTCTACCGGGTGGGCCCTGAGGCCGCCCGTCGACCGGCGCCTCAGGTGCCCGCACTCCTACGATGCGGCCATGAGCGGCGTCCACCTCACCGGCCGGCTCGTCTGCGCCGACCCGGACGAGGCGCGTGTGGTCGCCGGCCACCTGGAGCAGCACGTCGCGCTGACCCGGGCCGAGCCCGGCTGCCTGTCGTTCCACGTCGAGCCGACGCCCGACCCGTTGGTCTGGACGGTCGCGGAGCACTTCGCCGACGCCGCCTCCTTCGCCGCCCACCAGGCGCGGGTGGCCGCCAGCGAGTGGGGCCGGGCGACCGCGGGCATCGAGCGCCGCTACACGGTCGAGGGACTGCCCGACTGAGACGCGGGCGGGCGGACCGGCGCACGCCTCCGCCGACGGGCCCGGTGACCCGATGAGTGCCCGCCTCCCGCCCGGTCGGTACCGGTACGAGCCCACGTCGTCAGCGACGCGGCCCCGACCGAAGGAGAACCATGACCGTCACGACCGTCCTCGCCGTCGTCCCCGCCCGTGACCTCGCTGCGTCCCGGACGTGGTGGACCCGGCTGTGGGGCCGCGAGCCCGACCAGGTGCCCATGCCCAGCGACGTCGAGTGGCACGTCCCGGGCGGAGGTGGCGTCCAGCTGGTCGACGACGGCGAGCGTGCCGGCTCCGGCAGCGTCACCCTCGGGGTCGACGACGTCGACGCCGAGGTCGCCGCGATCCGGGAGCGCGGGATCGACGCGCCGCAGGCCGAGACCGTCCCCTCGGGCCAGTTCCGCGTCGCCCTGCTCAGGGATCCCGACGGGAACACGGTCGTCCTGGGTCAGACCCTCGGCGCCTGAGGGTCGATCGAGGCCTGCAGGGGCAGCACCGCCTCGCCGGGTGCGGCACCCCTAGGGTCGTCGCATGAAGGTGGTCGTGGCCGGCGGGTCCGGTTCCCTGGGCAGGCGGTTGTCGGGTGCGCTCGCAGCGCGCGGGCACGAGGTGGTCGTCCTCAGCCGTCGCGAGCAGCGGTCGCCGTACCGCACCGTCCTGTGGGACGGCGCGACGCCCGGTCCGTGGGTGTCCGAGCTCGCGGGCAGCGCCGTGGTCAACCTCGCCGGCGAGCTGGTGGACCGGCGGCCGACCGCCGCGAACGTCGCCCTGCTGCGGGAGTCCCGCGTCGCTCCCACGCGCGCCCTCGCCGACGCCGCGGCCACGCTCGACCGACCGGTGCCGGTGTGGCTGCAGGCCAGCACGCTGGCCATCTACGGCGACGCCCACGAGACGGTCCTGACCGAGCAGTCCCCGCCCGCGGACGGGCCGCCCCAGATGGCCGGCGTGGCCCGGGCCTGGGAGGCTGCCGCCGACGGCGTCGACGCCGAGCGCGTCGTCGTGCTGAGGACGAGCATCGTGCTCGATCGGGACACCCCGGCCCTGGACCGGCTCACCGGCGTCGTGCGCTGGGGCCTGGGGGGTCGGATCGCCTCCGGCCGGCAGTGGTTCAGCTGGATCCACGTCGACGACTGGCTGAGCATCGCCGTGCAGGCGCTGGAGGGTGACGGGGCGGCCGGGAGCCTCTCGGGCGTGCTGCACGCGACGTCGTTGCATCCGGTGCGCAACGCCGAGCTGATGAGGATCCTGCGTCGGGTCCTGCGCCGGCCTGCTGCCCCGCCGACCCCCGCCTGGGCGGTCCGGGCGGGCGGGATCGTCCTGCGGACCGATCCGGCGCTGGCCCTCACGGGCCGCCGGGCGGTGCCCGCACGGTTGCAGGAGGCGGGCTTCACGTTCGAGCACCCGGACCTCGAGGTCGCCCTGCAGGACCTGCTGCGCCGACGCTAGTCGGGGCCGAGCCGACGGGGCGGCCGCCGGCCGCTCACCTCGTCGCGGCCGCGACGGCGCGTCCGGCCTGGCGGCCGGAGAACAGGCAGCCGCCGAGGAAGGTGCCCTCGAGCGAGCGGTACCCGTGGACGCCGCCACCGCCGAAGCCGCTGGCCTCGCCCGCGGCGTACAGGCCGGTGACGGGCGAGCCGGCGGCGTCGAGCACCCGTCCGTCGAGGTCGGTGTGCAGGCCACCGAGGGTCTTGCGGGTGATGACGTGCAGGCGGACGGCGATCAGCGGCCCGGCCGACGGGTCCAGGAAGCGGTGGGGCGTCGCGGTGCGCACCAGACGGTCGCCCCGGTAGCGCCGGGCGTTGTGGATCGCCGCCACCTGGCCGTCCTTGGCGAACGGGTTCTCGATCTCGCGGTCGCGTGCGACCAGCTCCTCGTGCAGGCTGCGCGCGTCGATCAACGGCTCGTCGGTGAGGGCGTTCATGCCCGCGACGAGCTCGTCGACGGTGTCGGCGACGACGAAGTCCTCGCCGTGCTGCTTGAACGCCTCGACGGGGGCGGGTGCCCCGGGGCGGATGCGACCGAGCGTCTGCAGCACGCTCCTGCCGGTGAGGTCGGGGTTCTGCTCCGAGCCCGACAGCGCGAACTCCTTCTCGATCACCTTCTGGGTGAGCACGAACCAGCTGTGGTCGTGACCGGTCGAGCGCAGGTGGGCGAGGGTGCCGAGGGTGTCGAAGCCCGGCCACAGCGGGCCCGGCAGCCGCCTGCCGGTCGCGTCGAACCACATCGACGACGGCCCGGGCAGGATCCGGATGCCGTGCCGCTCCCAGATCGGGTCCCAGTTCTTCACGCCCTCGACGTAGTGCCACATCCGGTCGGGGTTGATCACGGCGCCACCGGCGTCCTGGCTGATCTGCAGCATCCGACCGTCGACGTGGGCGGGCACGCCGGTGATCATGTGCTCCGGCGGGCTGCCGAGGCGCTCGGGCCAGTTGCGTCGGACGAGGTCGTGGTTCGCACCGATGCCGCCGGAGGTGACGACCACGGCCTGCGCCGACAGGTCGAACTCACCCACCTCGACGCGTGACGTCGCCACACCGCGGGCCGCGTCGCTCGCGTCGAGCACGGCGCCGGTGACCCCGGTGACGGCGCCGTCGGTCACGGTCAGGCCGTCCACCCGGTGGCGGAAGCCGAAGGTCACCAGCCCGCGGGCCGCCGCGTCGCGGACCCGACGCTCGAAGGGCTCCACGACGCCGGGGCCGGTGCCCCACGTGACGTGGAAGCGCGGCACCGAGTTGCCGTGGCCGATGGCTCCGTAGCCCCCGCGCTCGGCCCAGCCGACGACGGGGAAGAACCGCATGCCCTGCGCGTGCAGCCACGAGCGCTTCTCGCCGGCCGCGAAGTCGACGTACGCCTCGGCCCAGCGACGCGGCCACGCGTCCTCGGGCCGGTCGAAGCCGGCGGTTCCCAGCCAGTCCTGCATCGCGAGCGCGCGGGAGTCCTTGATCCCCATCCGGCGCTGCTCGGGGGAGTCCACCAGGAACAGCCCGCCGAAGGACCAGAAGGCCTGCCCGCCGAGGTTCTGCACGGGCTCCTGGTCGAGCAGCAGCACCCGCCGTCCGGCGTCGGCCAGCTCGGCGGTCGCCACCAGCCCGGCCAGACCGGCACCCACCACGATCACGTCAGCGTCCATGCCGCGATCCTCGACCCCCACCGTGGCCCTCGACCAGCAGGATCGTCCAGACTGCGACCCGACGTTGTCACTGCCTGACAAAGGAGGGCCGGTGGGACACCAGGAACGTGCCGCGGCGAGCGCAGCGGTGCTCGCCGACCGGGCGGCGACGACCCGCCTGCTGCTGCAGGCCGTCCAGGACGAGATCCCGACCTACCGCGACCTCCCGGAGGTCCAGCTGCGCGAGGCCGGCGCCATCGTCGACTGGGCCACCCAGCGGCTGCTCGGCCTGTGGGTCGCCGGGGGCCGGCTCGAGGAGCCCGACCTGCGACGCATGCACGGCATCGGCGTCGCCCGCGCGACGGACGGGCGCCCGCTGCTCGACGTCCTGCGGGCGTACCGCGTCGCCTCGACGGCGGCCGCCGACCTCGTCCTGGAGCACGCCGACCGGGTCGACACCCACGACGTCGTGGCGCTGAGCCGCCTGCTGCTCGCCAGCCTGGACAGCATGACCCAGGCCCTGCTGGAGGGCTACACCCTGGCCACCGAGCGGCTGCGTCACGACCGCGAGCACGTCCTCGACGGCCTGGTCGCCGACCTGCTCTCGGGCCGGCAGACCACGGCCGCGACCCTGGCCGACCGCACCCGCCGGCTCGGGATCACCGTGCCCGACCCCCTCACGCTGGTCGTCGTGGTCACCGCGGACGGTGCCGCCCCCACCGCCGGCGAGGTGGCCGACCTCGCGCACGTCGTCGCCCGGCCGCACGGGACGGGCGCTGACGCCGAGGTCACGCAGGACCCCCTGCACGGGACCGCCGGCGGCACCGGGGTCGTCCTGGCCGCCGGCGCGTCCGACCTGGAGGCCGAGCTGACGTTCCGGCGCTGGCGTGCCTGCGTCGTGGACGACCTCACGCCCCAGACGCTGCCGCGTGCGTTCGACCTCGCCGCGTCGGCCGTGCTCCACGCGCCGGCCGAGGCGCTCTCGACGACCCCGGTGCTCGGTCGGGCCGACGCGCTCGCGATCGCCCACCTGCGTGGTCGACCCGCCGTCGACCCCCTCGAGATCGTGCAGGCCGTCCTCGGCCCGGTGCTGGCACCGGCCCAGGCGCACGTGCTCGAGGGGCTCGAGGCCCACACCCGGCACGGCACGTCCACGCAGGCCGCCCAGGCGCTCGGGCTGCACCCCCAGACCATGCGCCACCGGCTCCGCCGCCTCGCCGCCCTCACCGGCCGCGACCTGGACCACCCGTGGGACCGGCTGCTGCTCCACACCGCCCACACGATCCGGCGCCTTCCCTAGACGCCGGCGGCACCCGTCAGCCGAACTCCTTGGCCATGTCGGTGAAGCGGGAGTAGTGACCCTGGAAGGTCACGGTGCAGGTGCCGGGCTGACCCGAGCGGTTCTTGGCCAGGATGAAGTCGGCCTCGCCGAGTCGCTCGGACTCGTCCTCGTACATGTCGGGGCGGTGCAGCAGCAGCACCATGTCGGCGTCCTGCTCGATCGAGCCCGACTCACGCAGGTCCGACAGCATCGGACGCTTGTCGGTGCGCTGCTCCGAACCACGGTTCAGCTGGCTGATCGCGATGATCGGGACCTCGAGCTCCTTGGCCAGCAGCTTGATCTGCCGGGAGAACTCCGAGACCTCCACCTGGCGGGACTCGACCTTGCGACCCGACGTCATCAGCTGCAGGTAGTCCAGCACGATCAGCTTGAGGTCGTGGCGCTGCTTGAGCCGTCGCGCCTTGGCGCGGATCTCCATCATCGTCATGTTCGGCGAGTCGTCGATGAACAACGGCGCCTCGGACACCTCGCCCATCCGCCGGGCCAGCTTGGCCCACGCCTCGTCGTCGAGCTGGCCCGAGCGCATCTCGTGCAGCGACACCCGCGCCTCGGCGCTCAGCAGCCGCATCGTGATCTCGACGCGGCTCATCTCCAGGGAGAACACCGCCGCACACATGCCGTGCTTGATCGCCGCCGAGCG
>NZ_JBMGQR010000055.1:0-27953 GCF_049059935.1 Solicola agrisoli
GCCGCGGCGAGAACACCGCGTCCCCCGCGGCCACCCGGCCGACCGCGTCGACGAGCTCGGGCCCGGTGATGTTCTTGGTGACGTAGCCGCGGGCGCCCGCCCGGATGACGCCGATGACGTCCTCGGCGGCGTCGCTCACCGACAGGGCGAGGAAGCGCACCTCGGGGTGCCGGGCCGACACCTGCTTGATCACCTCGGTGCCGCCGCCCCCGGGCATGTGGACGTCGAGCAGCACCACATCGGGCAGCAGGCGGGTGATCGCGGCGACGGCGCTCGCCACGTCCTCGGCCTCGCCGACGACGTCGACCAGCCGCCCGACCTCGGCGCGGACGCCGGCGCGGAACATCGCGTGGTCGTCGACGATCACGACTCGGTGGCTCATCGGGTCTCCTCTGGCTGGTGCTCGGGTTCGTGGGTGCGCCGCCGCAGCGGCAGGCTGAGCCGGACCTCGGTGCCCTCGCCGGGTGCGGTGCGCACCTCGGCGACGCCGCCGTGACGCTCCATCCGGCCCTCGATGGACCCGCGGACGCCCATCCGGTCCAGGCCGACCGCCGCCCGGTCGAACCCCGTGCCGCGGTCGCGGACGAACACCTCGGCGGCGGAGGCGCCGACCTCGAGGTAGACGTCGACGCGTGCCGCCCCGGAGTGCTGGGCGGCGTTGGTCATGGCCTCGCGGGCGGCGCGCACCAGGGCGAGCACGTCGGGGTCCCCCTCGACGGCGACGTCGCCCACGCCCACCACCTCGATCGGCACGCGGTGCATCTCCTCGACGTCGGCGGCGTCGTCGGTCAGCGCCGCGCGGAGCGTGTCGGCCACCTCGCCGTCCTCGCCGTACAGCCACGCGCGCAGCTCGCGCTCCTGGCGACGGGCGAGCGTGCCGACGGTGGCGGGGTCGTGGGCGTTCTTCTGCAGCAGCGCCAGGGTCTGGAGCACCGAGTCGTGCAGGTGCGCGGCGACGTCGGCGCGCTCCTGCGAGCGGATGCGCTCGCGTCGCTCGGCGGTCAGGTCGGTGGTGAGCCGGTAGATCCACGGCCCGAGGATGAGCGCGACCCCGACGAGCGCGACGGCGAGCGCCGCGACGACGTCGGTGGCGACCGAGAAACCGCCGCTGCCGAGCAGCAGGAACCCGGCGGCGAGGACGACCAGCAGCGCACCGAGGGCACGGCGGCTCACGGCCTCCCAGCCGGTGGTGCCGACGACCCAGGTGCTCCACCGGTCGTCGTCGGCCTGGCGCCAGATCACCGCGACGCCGGCGACGCCGACCAGCAGCGGGACGAACAGGGTCCCGCCGGGGCCGACCCCGAGCCCGAGCACCTGCAGGAGCAGCACGACGCCGAAGCCGAGCGCGAGCAGCGCGACGGTCTGGACCAGCTCGGTGCGCGACATCGGGGACGGCGACGGCTGCGTGCGCAGCCCGCGTCGCGCGGCGGAGTCCAGACCGCCGCTGCGGCTCGGCTCCTCGATCGGCAGGACGCGCCAGTACACGGCGTAGGCGATCACGCCGGCGAACCCGAACCAGGTGGCCACCACGAACGCCAGGCGCACCCACACCACGTCGACGCCGACGTTGTCGGCGATGCCGCGGGCCACCCCGCCGATGACGCGCCGCTCGGCCGGCCGGACGGCGCGAGGCACCGGTCGTCCGTGCGTCGTGGAGGTGGTCACGCCCCGATCGTCACACGTCCGCGGACTCGCGTGCCACGGGTGCGTCACCCACCCGGACCAGGGTCGGGACCCGACGGGCTCAGGGTCCTGCCCGATGCGCAGGGGCAGACGCCCCGTCCACGATGGAGCCATGACCGAAGCACCCCCCGAGGCCGATCCGCCTCCCGCCGACCCGCCTCCCACCGACCAGGCCCCCACAGCCACGCCGCCGGTCCGCGGCTCGGTGTTCGAGGCCGTCCGCCCCGGCGACGACCGCGTCGTGGCCGGGGTCTGCGCCGGCGTCGCCCGCCAGCTGGGCATCGACCCGGTGATCCTGCGCGTGGCGGTCGGCGTCCTCACCCTGGTGGGACTCTCCGGCGCCATCATCTACGCGGTCGCGTGGGTCGTCCTGCCCGACGAGGCCACGGGCCGCAGCGTCGCCCAGGACCACCTGGGCGTCAAGGACAACGAGCCGCAGATCCGTGGCGCGGCCCTTGTCGTCGGCGGGATTCTGGCCCTGGTCAGCGGCTTCGGGCTCGTGGGCGAGGCCCCCTGGGACACCCCGTTCCCCTACATCGGGCTGCTGTCGATCGCGGGCCTGTGGTGGTGGGTGATCCGCCCGCACCAGCGCGCCGAGCGAGAGCGGCGCACCGCCGCCGGCCCGGTGCCCCCGCCGCCCCCGCCCGGGGACGGGCAGCAGACACTGGTCGGCTGGGGCGGCGTGCCCGGCCCCGTCGTCCCGCCGCGACCGGTGGACCCCCGTCACGACGGCGGGCGCCTGACCTGGGCCACGCTGGCCCTGGCGCTCGTCGCGACGGGGGTGCTCGGCGTCCTCGACGCGACCGGCACCTCGCTGCCGTGGAGCGCCTACCCCGCTGCCGCGCTCGGCGTCATCGGCGTCGGGATGCTCGTCGGCACCGTCTTCGGCAACGCCCGCCCCCTCGTGCTCCCCGCCGTCCTGGTCGGCCTGGCGCTGGCGGTCGCCACGGCCCTGCCGACCCCGACCGTCGGGCAGCGCACCTACCAGCCCGCCGACGCGGCGTCGGTGCGGTCGACGTACGAGCTGGGCGTGGGCAGCCTGCGTCTGGACCTCACCGGGGTGTCCGACCCCGACGCGCTCACCGGACGCGAGGTCCGGCTCCAGAACGGCCTCGGCGAGGTGGTCGTCACCGTGCCCCGCGATCTCGCGGTCTCGGTCGAGGCCCGCTCGCGAGCCGGTCAGGTGGACGCCCTCGGACGACGCGTCGACGGCAGCCCGACCTCGCTCGACGTGCCGGCACCCGCCGGCACGCCCCACCTGCGCCTGGTCGTCGGCCAGAACGCCGGACAGATCGAGGTGATCCGCCGATGAGCACGCACCGGTTCGACTGGCAGGGACTGGCCTGGGGCGGACTCGCCCTGGCGGTGGTGGGCCACTGGCTCGCGCGCGAGCTGGGGCTCGTCGACACTGGCGACCTGGCCCTGCTGCTCCCCCTCGTCCTGATCGTCGCCGGGGTCGTCGGGGTCGCCGTCTCGGTGCTCCGCCCCCGCCGTCCCGCGCGTCCCGCGCACCAGTCCGTCCACCCACCCGCACCGACCCAGGAGGAGCTCCCATGAGCACCCACCCGTACCACCCGCCCGTCCGCCTCACCCGGAGCCGCGACGACCGCTGGATCTCCGGCGTCTGCGGAGGCGTCGCCGAGCGCCTGGACATCGACGCCAACCTCGTCCGCGCCGTCGTCGTGGTGGCCACGCTCGTGGGCTTCGGCTCGGTGGTCGTGGCCTACCTGCTGGCCTGGCTCCTGATGCCGCTCGAGGAGCGCTGACGAGCCTTCCACTCCTCGCGGGCGGCGTACGCCGTCCGCGGGAAGTCGGTGAAGACGCCGTCGACGCCGGTGTCGAAGAACGCCTCGTACTCGGCGGCGGCGTCGCCGTGGTCGGTCGGCTCGTCCCCGTGGCGGAGCTCGGCCGGCAGGTAGACGTTCTCGTCGCGCAGGGTCCAGACCACCACCTCGAGGTCGTGGGCGTGGGCGTCGTCGACCAGCGAGGACGGCTCGGTGCTGCGGCCCTGCGCGTCGCGCGGCAGCACCTGCAGCTTGTTGGCGCCGACGGCGTCGGCGTAGGTCGCCACCTCCGCCAGCCCCTCGGCGCTGGAGAGGTCGGCGTACGTCCGCGGGTCGCCGGCCGCCGTGAGGTCGTAGGGGGCCCCGAGGTCCCACAGCAGCTGCACGATCGTGAGGTCGCACGCGCTGCGCAGGTCGCGCAGCGCCCGCGTCTCCATCGACTCCAGCTGGACGGGCACCCGGCCGGCCGTCGCGAGGTCGTGACGGTCGAGCACCCCGAGCACGAGGTCGGCCAGGTCGTGGCCGAGCACCCCGTAGTAGGTGGGGTGCTTGAGCTCGACGCACAGGCCCACCGGCGTCTCGCGCGCCCGGTTGACCTCGCCCAGCAGGGCGCACAGCTCGTCGAGGGTGAGGATGCCGTGCTGGTCGTCCTGGCGCGTGTTGTCCGGTCGCACGTTCGGGCGCGCCTCACGGGCGCGCAGGGTGCGGATCTCGGCGAGCGTGAAGTCCTCGGTGAACCAGCCCGTGACCTCGACGCCGTCGACCCACCGGGTGGTGTGCCGGTCGGCGAACTCCGGACGGTCGGCGACGTCGGTGCAGTGCGCGATGTCGTTGGCGTGCCGCACCACCAGGTGTCCGTCGGAGGTCAGCACCACGTCGGGCTCGAGCAGGTCGGCACCCTGCTCCACCGCCAGCTCGAAGGCCGCGCGCGTGTGCTCCACCCGTTCCCCGCTCGCACCTCGGTGCGCCACGATCCACGGCTCCACCCCTCCAGCGTGGCACGTGAGGGGTCGAGGACGGCGGGAGGCTCGCGGCGAGTCGTCAGTGCGGCGTGCGGCCGAGGGAGGCCGGCGGCACCGAGGGGACCGACGGCTCCGACGGCAGCAGCGCGATCGGCCGCGACCGGCGCACGGCGAGCCACGCGAGCACGTCGGCACCCGGCATCGGTCGGGCGAGCCCGTACCCCTGGTAGGAGTCGCAGCCCATCTCGGCGACCAGGGCGGTCGTGAGGTCGTTCTCGACGCCCTCGGCCACCACGCGGAGCCCGAGGTCGTGGGCGAGCGTGACCGTGGCGCGGACGATCGTCGAGTCGGCGGAGACCTGCTCGAGCCGGACGACGAACGACCGGTCGATCTTCACCTCGTGCACCGGGAGCCGGTCGAGGTAGGACAGCGAGGAGTGCCCCGTGCCGAAGTCGTCGACCGACAGACGCACGCCGAGGCCGTGCAGCGCCGTCAGCACCGCGAGGCTCCGCTCGGGGTCGCGCATCGCGTCGCTCTCGGTGAGCTCGACGACGAGCGCCTCGGGCGGCGTGGCCGTCGCACGGAGCTCGGCGGCCACCCGGTCGACCAGCCGCGGGTCGGCGACGTCGGCGGGCGTGACGTTGACGGACACGACGAGCCGGTGGCCGGAGCGTGCCCACTCGGCCCGGGCCTCGAGCGCGCGACGCAGCACGGTGCCGGTCAGCTCGTGGATCAGGCCGGTGCGGTGCGCCACCGCCACGATCTCGGGCGGGGGCACGAAGCCGAACTGCGGGTGCTGCCACCGCAGGAGCGCCTCGAACCCGGTGACCGAGCCGGTGCGGGCGTCGGCCTGCGGCTGGAAGTACAGCTCCAGGGCCCCGTCGGCCAGGGCGACCTTGAGGTCGGCGGCGAGGGCGAGCCGGCGTGCGGTCGAGTGCCCGTCCTCGGCCCGGTAGTCGCGCACGCCGCTGCGGTCGGCCTTGGCGGCGTACATCGCGACGTCGGCCTGGGCCAGGATCTCGTCGGCGCTCTGGGAGCTCCCGTTGAAGGTGGTGACGCCGATGCTGGCCGACGTGGTCAGCCCGACCCCGAGCAGGGGCACCGGCGCGCTGAGCACGTCGTGCAGCGTCGCGGCGTGGGCGAGCGCGGTCTCCACGTCCAGGCCGGGCAGCAGGACGGCGAACTCGTCGCCGCCCAGACGGGCCACCAGCCCGTCGCTCGCCTCGGCGAGCAGCGATCCCGTCACCGTCAGCAGCCGGTCGCCGGCGCTGTGGCCGAGCGTGTCGTTGACGTCCTTGAAGTCGTCGAGGTCGAGCAGCAGCACCGCGGTGCTCGACTCGTCGCCCATCGCCTCGCGGACGGCCTGCTGGAACGCGCGACGGTTGGGCAGCCCGGTGAGGGGGTCGTGCATCGCCTCGTGGGCGCGCTCGTCGGCCAACCGGCGCAGCCGGTCGACCGCGCGGGCCTTGTCCAGGGCGACGGCGGTGTGCCCGCCGACGGCCTCGAACACGCGCAGGTCCTCGGGGCCGAACGTCTCCTCCTCGAAGGTCCGGTCGGTCACCAGCAGCACGCCCGCGACCTCGCCGTCTGGTCGCAGCGGGACGGCGAGACCGTCGCGCGGCGCGTCGCCGGCGGGCTCCGACGCCCCCCGCTTGAACAGCACCGGCTGGCCGCCCAGCGCCGCGGACCACCACGCCCGTGACGCACCGAGGTCGACGTCCTCGATCCTCAGCACGCCGGCGGACCAGGTGAGGTGGCGACCCGGCTCGTCCCCGTCGGGCAGCACGACGAGCTGGGCGGTCGTGGCGTGCATCAGTCGCGACGCCTCGGACAGGATGCTGGCGACCGCGTCCTCGAGCTCGGCCTGGTGGCTGGTGGACCCGACGAACTGGTAGAGCAGCTGCAGGCGCGTGTGGCCCCGGGCGAGCCGGACGTGGATCCGGTACCCGGCCACCAGCAGGGCCACCAGGACGCCGAGCAGCGGGAGCGCGGTCGGGCTCGCGACGACGAGCGTCACGAGCAGCAGGGCGACGCAGGTGTTGACCATCGCCGCCGGGATGCCGGTACGGATCGCCTCGCGCAGCACGGCGGAGTCGAAGCGCGAGTCGGTCAGGCTGATGGCGGCCGTCACCGCGGCGGCCGAGATCAGGTCGACGACCAGCACCGCCGCTGCGGCCGCGAGCCAGGCGCGGGGGCCGACGGGATCGGCGCCGGCGAGGACCGCGTGGAAGACGACCGCACCGAGTGCCGCCTCCAGGCTGAGCATCGCCAGGTTGAACCCCAGCTTCAGACCCCTCACGCGGGTCCACAGCACGAGCGCCAGGCCCGCGCCGAGCACGTAGGCCGAGACGTACTGCTGCGGGGCCAGGAAGGCCAGGCCGGCCACCGCGGGGATCTCCCGCAGGACGTGGCTGTGCGAGCTGCGCTCGGCGGGCAGGTGGATGACCAGGACCTCGGCGAGCGCGAACAGCGGCACCAGCACGAACCAGCCCGTCGTGGGCACGGCCGCCTGCGGGCTGACCACGAGTCCGGGCACGGCGATGGCGGCCGCCAGGGCCGCCATCACCGCGCTCAGCTGCCACACCCGGCGCTCGGGCCGGGTGGCACGCTCGACGAGCGTCGTCATCTCACCTCATCTCGGGTGCGTCCGGGACGGACGCACGGTGGGCTCAGGACACGCTGCGCCAGGACCGGCCGACCCAGCCGCCGGCACGCCAGCTGCGACCCAGCCAGGAGTCGGCGCGCCAGCTGCGGCCCTCCCAGCCGGTGTTGCGCCAGCTCCGGCCCTCCCAGACCGAGTCCGACCAGTCGTGGGTCGACCAGGCCAGGCCGCTCCACGAGTCGCCGTCCCAGGCGGCCGCCCGGTGGTCGTCGCCGTCCCAGCCGTTCCCGGTCCAGGTGCGGCCGTTGAACTCGCCCTTCTTCCATGACTTCTGCTTGGCGGAGGCGGCCGACCACGACTTGCCGTCCCAGGGCGAGCCCAGGGCGTCGACCTCGCCGGCCAGGACCGCACCGTTGCTCGGGTCGATCACGTGCTCGCCGCCGCGGGACGCGTCGAGCGAGCCGGTGCCGGTGGAGGCGGGCAGGTCGGTGCCGATGCGCAGGCCGAGCAGGGGCGTGGTGATCGCGCGGGCGACGTCGGTGACGCCGGCGCCCATCTCGGGGCGGCTGTGGACGAGCGGACGGGCCGTCGCCTTGAGCAGGGCCTTGACCTGGTCGGGCGTGAGCGACGGGCGGGCCTGGAGCAGCAGCGCCACCTCGCCGGCGGTCACGGCGGTGGCCTGCGAGGTGCCGGAGCCGCGGAAGAAGCGGCCCGTGGCGTCGCCGGTCACGCGACCCTCGGGGTGGAAGGTGTCGATGTAGGAGCCGGGGACCCGCAGGGAGACGATCGACCTGCCGGGCGCGATCACGTCGGCGCGTCGGGTCGTGCTGCCGCCGTTGCTGAAGTCGGCGACGACGTCGTCGAGCGTCGACTCGGTGCCGACGTGGTCGACGGCGCCCACCGCGAGCACGTGCGGGTCGACGGCGGGCATCAGGAGCGAGGGGGCCTCGAGGCCGTCGTTGCCGGCCGCCGCGACGACGACGATGCCGGCGTTCCAGGCGTTCTCGACGGCGCGGGCCAGGGGGTCGACCTGCCACGGCTGCACCGACTGCGTGCCGTAGGCGAGGTTGATGACACGGACGTTCATGCCGTTGTCCTTGCGGTGCGCGACGACCCAGTCGAGGGCGGCGATCACCTGGGTGACGTCGGCGGCGCCGTCGGCCGCGCCGACCTTCATGTTGAGCAGCTGCGCGTCGGGCGCGACGCCGGCGAAGCCGTTCGCACCGGCGTCCTTGCCGGCGATGATCCCGGCCATGTGGGTGCCGTGGCCGAAGCCGTCGACGTAGCGGGTCCCGGCGCGCTGCCCCTCGAAGGACAGGTCCGGACCGTTGACGACCTTGCCGGCGGCGTCCAGACCCTCGACGGGGGCGATGCCGGTGTCGACGACGGCGACCGTGACTCCCTTGCCCGTCATCCTGCGCGTGAGCACGGAGGTGAGGCCGACCGAGGAGACCACCGAGGTCAGCGAGCCCTCGTCACGGGTGGCGCGGTAGACGCCGCCGACCAGGGAGTCGGCCACCTCGGCGGCCGAGACGTCGCCCCAGGCCGAGTCGCCGATCGCGGCCCCGTCGGCGACCACGACCTCGGGATCGGACTCGGTGGCGTCCCCCGACGAGGCGGTCGCCGGCAGGGCACCGGCGACGCCGACGGCCATGCAGGCGAGCGTCACCAGGGACGCGCGCGAGGTCCAACGAGTGCCCCGGGCCGCCGGACGCGGCGTCGTCTGCTTCTTCACTCGCTCAGTCTGGGGGATCACTCCCCTCCGTATTGAGGGTTTCCTCAATTCTTCTACACATTCTTGATGAGTCACAGGACGAACGGCACGAACCGGACGTCCGTCGCCGGTGCGACCCGGGTCACACCCGACCGCCCCCGGAGAAAACCGGTGGCAGGTCGCAACGACTCGTTCGTAGATTGGGTGGGCCATGAAGACCCTCCCCCTCCCCGACCCGGGGCGCCCCGACCTGCGGTCGGCCGACCGCTACCTGCTGTGGATCGTGCGGTCGCAGGGGTGGCGCCTGGTGGGTGCGATCGCGTTCGGGATCGTCTGGATGGTCGCCCAGGCGCTGATGCCCGCGGTCATCGGGCGCGCGATCGACACCGGTCTCGGCGACGACGACCGCGCCGGCCTGCTCCTGTGGGCCGGCGTCCTGCTCGGCGTCGGGGTGGTCCAGGCCGCCGCGGGCGTGATGCGCCACCGCTTCTCGGTCGGCATGTGGCTCGACGCCGCCTACCGCACGGTCCAGCTGGTCAGCGACCAGACGGGCCGCCTCGGCGCGACGCTGCGCAAGCGCGTCGCCACCGGCGAGGTGGTGAGCGTCGGCGCCAACGACATCGCCAACGTCGGCAACTCCGTCGACGTGCTCGGACGGACGGCCGGCGCGCTCGTGTCGTTCCTCGTGGTGGCCGGGCTGCTCCTGACGAGCTCGGTCGAGCTGGGCCTGCTCGTGCTCATCGGCATGCCGCTGCTGCTGCTCGCGATCGGCCCCGTCCTCGGCCCGCTCCAGCGTCGCAACGCCGAGGCGCGCGAGCTGCAGGGCGGGCTGAACAACCTCGCGAGCGACATCGTCGGCGGCCTGCGCGTCCTGCGCGGGGTCGGCGGCGAGGACGTCTTCCACCGCCGCTACGCCGAGGAGTCGCAGCGCGTCCGCGTGGCGGGGGTCCGCGTCGGCCGCACGCAGTCGCTCCTCGACGCGCTGCAGGTCCTGCTGCCGGGCGTCTTCGTCGTGCTCGTGGTCTGGCTCGGTGCGCGGTTCGCCGCCGAGGGTCGGATCAGCGCCGGGGAGCTGATCGCGTTCTACGGCTACTCGACGTTCCTGCTGCTGCCCCTGCGCACGGCCACCGAGTTCGCCAACAAGATCATCCGTGCCCGCGTCGCGTCGGGCCGGGTCGTGCGGATCCTCGTGCTCGAGCCCGAGCACCTCGACCCGCACGACCCGGTGGCCGAGCCCCGCGGCGGGGAGCTGGTGGACCACCGGGCCGGCTTCGTCGCGCGCGAGGGCGAGCTGACGGTCGTCGTCGCCGACGAGCCGCAGGTGGCCTCCGACCTCGCCGACCGGCTCGGACGGTTCGCACCGGGCGACGTCACGCTGGACGGGGTCGCGCTCGACGCCCTGCCGCTCGACGTCGTGCGGCGGAGGGTCGTCGTCCACGACACCCAGAGCATGCTCTTCAGCGGCGACCTGCGCGTCGGCCTCGACGTGCGCGAGCACGCCGACGACGCCCAGGTGCACGCCGCGGTCGAGGCCGCGTCGGCGCAGGACGTCGTCGACGGGCTGCGCGGCGGCCTGCACGCCGAGGTCGAGGAGCGCGGTCGCTCGTTCTCCGGCGGGCAGCGTCAGCGCCTGGCGCTCGCCCGCGCGCTGCTGACCGACGCCGACGTGCTGGTGCTCGTCGAGCCGACGTCGGCCGTCGACGCGCACACCGAGGCGCGCATCGCGGCCACGCTCAAGCAGCACCGCGCCGGACGCACCACGGTGGTCGTCTCGTCCAGCCCGCTCGTGCTCGACGTCGCCGACGTCGTCGCGTTCGTGTCCGACGGCCAGGTCGTGGCGAGCGGCACCCACCACGGCCTCCGTGAGGACTCGGCGGCCTACCGCGCCGTCGTCGACCGTCAGGACGAGGAGGTCCGCGCATGAGCACGATCCTGCCCGTCGCCGACATCGCCGAGGTCCGTCGCAGCGCCCGCGAGATGGGCCGCCGGCACCGCCGTCCGCTCGTGCGGATGCTGCTGCTGCACGGCTCGGCCGCGATCGCCGGGCTCGCCGTGCCGCGCCTGGTGGGCGAGCTGGTGCAGTCCGTCGGCGACGGCACCACGCTGCGGACGATCGACGAGATCGCGCTGGCCATCGGCACCTGCCTGCTCGTCCAGACCCTGCTGACGCGGTACGCCCGCCTCGCGTCGTTCACCCTCGCCGAGACCGTCCTGGCCGACCTCCGCGAGGACTTCGTCGACGACGCCCTGGCGCTGCCCGTCGGCGAGGTCGAGCGGGCCGGCACCGGAGACCTGCTCACCCGCACGTCGCGCGACGTCGAGGCCCTGGGGTGGTCGGTGCGGTTCGCGGTGCCCGAGATGATCATCGCGGCGATGACGGTGGTCTTCACGGTCGTCGCGTCGCTGCTCGTGGGCTGGTGGGTCGGCCTGCCGCTGCTGCTCGCGGTGCCCATCCTGTGGGCCGTCATGCGCTGGTACCTGGCACGCGCGAAGGACGGCTACCTGCGCGAGAACGCGTCGTACGCCCGCATCAACACGACGCTGGCCGAGACGGCCGAGGGCGCGCGCACCGTCGAGGCCCTCGGGCTGCAGCGTGCCCGCAAGCGCCGCATGGACGACGACATCGCCCGGTCGTACTCGGCCGAGCGCTACACCCTGCGTCTGCGCACGATCCTGTTCCCGGTGGTCGAGATGGCCTACCTGGTGCCCACGGTCGCGACGCTCGTCCTCGGCGGCGTGCTGTACTCGCGCGGTCAGGCGTCCCTGGCCGACGTCACGGCCGCCACGCTCTACGTCCAGTTCCTCATCGACCCGCTCGACCGGCTGATCAGCTGGGCCGACGAGCTGCAGATCGGCGCCGCGTCGCTGGCCCGCCTGCTGGGCATCCGCTCGGTGCCCGACGACCGCGAGCCCAGCGGACGCGAGCCCGCCGGCGACCGTCTCGTCGCCACCGACGTCCGCTTCTCCTACACCCCCGACCGCGAGGTGCTGCACGGCATCGACCTCGACCTCACCCCCGGCGAACGTCTCGCCGTCGTCGGGCCCTCCGGCGCGGGCAAGTCGACGCTCGGCCGGCTGCTCGCGGGCATCCACCCGCCCAGCCACGGCAGCGTCGAGGTCGGCGGCGTCGGTCTCACCGAGCTGCCCCTGGACGACCTGCGTGGACGCGTCGCGCTCGTCACCCAGGAGCACCACGTGTTCGTCGGGACGCTGCGCGACAACCTGGCACTGGCCGCGCGCGGGCCCGCCGACGACGACCACCTGCGCTCGGCGCTGGAGTCCGTCGACGCGCTCCCCTGGGTCACGGCGCTGCCCGACGGCCTCGACACCGTCGTCGGCTCCGGCGGCCACGCCCTCACCGACGCCGAGTCGCAGCAGCTCGCCCTGGCGCGCCTGGTGCTCGCCGACCCGCACACCCTCGTCCTCGACGAGGCCACGTCGCTGATCGACCCCCGCTCCGCCCGCCACCTCGAGCGGTCCCTCGCGGCCGTGCTCGAGGGCCGCACCGTCGTCGCCATCGCGCACCGCCTCTACACCGCCCACGACGCCGACCGCGTCGCCGTCGTCGAGGACGGACGCATCAGCGAGATCGGCAGCCACGACGAGCTCGTGGCGCTGGGCGGGTCCTACGCCGCCCTCTGGGAGTCCTGGAACCGCTGAGGCGCCCGGCATCCCGCCTGGCCGCGTTGCCCGCGACTCGACGAACAAGACCAGTTCGCCTTCGTCGCGGCGCCTTGCCATCCGGGCCCCGGACACCTCAGCCCGAGGTCGGACCCGCATCCGCCGGACGAGTTGATTCGCGCACCCACAGCCGAGCCGGCAGCGGCGGCCCGACCGGCGAGCTAGACCACCCGCACCCCACCGGACCGCCGCGGATCGGCCGCGGCCGACAAGCCCAGCACGGGGTCGTGGAGCGCGGCGGCGACGCCGCCGAAGTACATGTCGTGGGCGGGGTAGGCGAGGGTCTCGCCGAGGCCGTCGGGCAGGGGCGCGCCGGCCTCGTGGTCGACCACCTCGGTGACGCGGCCGTGGCCGGGGACCCGCACGTGGACGCGGGGGTGGTCGACGGCGTCGACCAGGCTCATCCCGCCCGCGAACCCGGCGACGACCTGCGCGACGGCCGTCGAGATCCGGTCGGCCCCCGGTGACCCGACCGCGAGCACCGCGCCGTCGTCGCGGCGTCCGACGGTGGGCGCCATGTTGGAGCGCAGGCGGGTGCCGGGCGGGAGCGCGTGGCGTCCGAAGCGGTTCAGCTCGGGCTCGCCGAGGCAGTTGTTGAGCCAGACGCCGGTGTCGCCGGCCATCACGCCCGACCCGTAGCCCGACGACGCCGTCACCGAGCAGGCGCCGCCGCCCGCGTCGACCGCGGACACGTGCGTGGTGGACGGCGACTCCAGGGCGCGGAGGCCGTCCTCGTCGGCGAGCGCGAGGAACGACCGCGCCGCCTCCCCGAGGTCGGGCGCGGTGTCGAGCGTGGACACGCGGTGACCGAGCACGGCGCGCTGGACCTCCAGCAGGTGCGCGACGTCGTCGGTGGTCCAGCGATCGCGCGGGCGGTCGTCCATCAGCGAGAGCATCGCCGCCACGCAGATGCCGCCGACGGACGGGTGCGGGTTGGTGCCGAGCGTCCAGGAACCGGCGCGCGCCGTCAGGCTCGGGCGGACGACGACCTCGTACGCGGCGAGGTCGTCGCGGGTCATCAGGCCGCCGAGGCGCTGGACGGCGTCGGCGATGCGGGTGCCGACCGACCCGGTGTACATCGCCGACGGCCCCTCGGTGGCGATGGCGCGGAAGGTGTCGGCCAGGCCGTCGACGACGACGTGCTCGCGCAGCTCCCCGTCGGCGTCGTGCAGCGCGTCGCGGCTGAAGGCGTCCCAGCCGAAGATCTCGTCGTGCACGTAGGACAGGTAGTGCCGGCTCGCCGAGCCGATCGCGAAGCCGCCGCGGGCCACCTCGATCGCGGGCGCGACCACGCTCGCCCAGGGCAGCGAGCCCCAGCGGCGGTGCGCCTCGCCGAGCGCCATCACTCCCCCGTGCGTGCCCACCGAGCCCGCGCCGATGGTCGCCGTGACGCCGCCGCCGTACGCGGTGGTGACGTCCCACGTGCCCGAGCCGAACCGGCCCGGGTCGGCACCGCGTCCGGGCATCTCCACCCAGCCGTCGACGGTGGTGGGCGCGGCGTCGCCCGGCGGCTGCACGGTGACGAACGCACCCGAGCTGAGCGAGACGATGCCTACCTCGTTGACCATCGTCACCAGGCTCGCGGCGAGGGCGACGTCGACGGCGTTGCCGCCGGCGCGGGCCACCTCGGCCCCGGCCTCGGCCGCGAGCTCGGACGGGCCGGCCACGGCGACGGTCGGTGAGGTCACCGCGTGACGGTACCGCCCGGGGTGCGGCGCGGCATGAGCAGCAGGGCGACGACCAGCAGCAGCGACACCGTCGCGGCGGCCACGAACACCTGGTGGACGGCGGGCTGCAGGACGTCCGCGGGCACCGAGCCGCCCGTCACGCCCTGGGTGCCGATGCGCCCGGCGACGGCCGCGTTGGCCAGCGCACCGAAGATCGCGACCCCCACCGCGCTGCCCATCGACCGGGAGAACATCTGGGTGCCGGTGACGACGCCGCGCTGCTCCCAGTCGACCGACGACTGCGCGGCGACGAGCGTCGGGCTCGCCACGAACCCGAACCCCAGGCCGATGACGAAGCAGCTCGCGGCGACCTGCCCGACGCTGCTGCCGGCGTCGAGGAGCACCAGCGACGCCGAGCCGAGCAGCACGACGGCGGTGCCGATCAGGCCCGTGTCGCGGAAGCCGATGCGCAGGTACACGCGGCCGACGAGGGCGCCGGCGATGGGCCAGCCGACCGTCATCGCGGCGAGCGCGAAGCCGCCGACCAGCGCACCGTGGCCGAGCACGCCCTCGACGTAGAGCGGCACGTACGACGACAGGCCCACCACGAGCGCACCGATGCCGACGTTGGCGAGGTTGGTGCCGATCAGCAGCCGCCGGGTGAAGATCCAGCCGGGGATGACGGGCTCGGCGGCACGCCGCTCCACCAGGACGAACCCCGTCAGCGCGAGCGCGGCGACGACGAACACGCCGATCCCGACGGGCGAGGCCCACGGCCACGTCGTGCCACCCTGCAGCAGCCCGAGCACGAGCAGCGACGCCCCGACCACCAGCAGGGTCGCGCCGGTGACGTCGATCGAGCGCTTCGTGCGCTCGACGCGCTCGGTGAACCCGCGCAGCAGCATCACCGCGGCGACGGCCCCGAGCGGCACGTTGACCAGGAAGATCCACCGCCACGTCAGGTACTCGGAGAACAGGCCGCCGAGGGTGGGACCGACGACGGCCGACGCGCCCCAGACGCTCGCGATGTACGCCTGCACCTTGGCGCGCTCGGCGACGGTGTAGAGGTCGCCGACGATCGTCATGCTCATGGGCATCACCGCTCCGGCGCCGAGCCCCTGCACGGCGCGCGCCACGATCAGCACGGGCATGCTCCACGCGAGGCCGCACAGCACCGAGCCGGCCACGAACAGCCCGATGCCCAGCAGCATCACCGGGCGCCGTCCGAGCAGGTCGGACGCCTTGCCGAACAGCGGCGTCGTCACCGCCTGGGCCAGCAGGTAGGCCGAGAACAGCCACGGGAAGAGCGCGAAGCCTCCGAGGTCGCCGGTGATCGACGGCACGGCGGTGGCCAGGATGGTGGCGTCGATGGCCACCAGGCCGGTCGCGAGCATGATCGCCAGCAGCACCGGGCCGCGCTCGGAGCGCAGACCGACGGCGGTGGGGCGCAGGTCGGTGGTCACGTCTGGGGCCAACCGGCTGCGGCGCGCAACCATTCCCGACCGGAGGGACGGGTCGGTGGCGTGGATCACACGAGCACGGCACTATCGAGGCGTCGCCCCTTCCTCGGACCCCAGGAGCCCCCATGCGCAGCACCATGCAGGACGTCCCGCTCACGATCGGCGCGATCCTGCGCCACGGGGCCGAGGTGCACGGCGACGGCGAGGTCGTCACGTGCACGGCCGACGGGACCCGGTCGAGGGGCTACGGCGAGGTCGTCGAGCGCGTCGGACGCCTCGCCAACGCCCTGCGCCGCCTCGGCATCGACGGCGACCAGCGCGTCGGCACGTTCTGCTGGAACAACGCCGAGCACCTCGAGGCCTACCTGGCCGTGCCGTCGATGGGCGCGGTGCTCCACACCCTCAACATCCGGTTGTTCCCCGAGCAGGTGACGTACATCGTCAACCACGCCGAGGACCAGGTGGTGATCGTCGACGCGTCGCTCGTCGTCCCGTTCGGCAAGCTGCTGCCCACCTTCGAGACGGTGCGTCACGTCGTCGTCGCCGGGCCCGAGGCGGCCGACGCGGACCTGTCGCCGCTGGAGGTCGAGGGCGTCGAGGTGCACCTGTACGAGGACCTCCTCGCCGCCGAGGAGAGCACCTTCGAGTGGCCCGAGCTGGACGAGAGGGACGCCGCCGCGATGTGCTACACCAGCGGCACCACGGGCAACCCCAAGGGCGTGGTCTACAGCCACCGCTCGGCCTACCTGCACTCGATGGCCGTCTCGCTCGGCATCAACGCCGGCCTGACGCCTCGCGACCGGGTGCTGCCGGTCGTCCCCATGTTCCACGCGAACGCCTGGGGCCTGGCGTACGCGGCGTTCATGATGGGCTCCTCGCTCACGATGCCCGACCGCTGGCTGCAGGCCGAGCCGCTGGTCGGCTTCATCGAGGCCTCGCGCCCCACCGTCTCCGGCGGCGTGCCGACGGTCTGGAACGACGTGCTGGGCTACCTCGACGCGCACGAGGACGCCGACGTCAGCTCGCTGCGGCTCGTGCTGTGCGGCGGCTCGGCGGTGCCCGTCTCGCTGCAGAAGGCGCTCGACGAGCGGCACGGCGTGCGGATGATCCAGGCGTGGGGCATGACCGAGACGTCGCCCGTCGCGTCGGTCAGCCTGCCGCCGCTCGGCGCCGAGGGCGAGGACGCCTGGCGCTACCGCGGCACCCAGGGGCGCCTGCTGCCCGGGGTCTTCGGCCGGATCGTCGGCGAGGACGGCACCGTCCAGCCGCGCGACGGCGAGGCCGTCGGCGAGCTCGAGGTGCGCGGCTCGTGGGTCACCGGCGCCTACTACAAGGACGACGACCCCGAGAAGTTCCGCGACGGCTGGCTGCGCACCGGCGACGTCGGCACCCTCGACGCGCTGGGCTTCATCACGCTCACCGACCGCGCCAAGGACGTGATCAAGTCCGGCGGCGAGTGGATCTCGTCGGTCGACCTCGAGAACGCGCTCATGGCGCACCCCGACGTGGTCGAGGCGGCCGTCGTCGGCATCCCGGACGAGAAGTGGCAGGAGCGCCCGCTCGCCAACGTCGTCGTGCGCGAGGGCGCGGACGTGACGGCGGCGCAGCTGCGCGAGTTCCTGTCCGACTCCGTCGCCGCCTGGCAGCTGCCCGACGCGTGGGCCTTCATCCCCGAGGTGCCCCGCACGTCGGTGGGCAAGTTCGACAAGAAGGTGCTCCGCCGCAGCTTCGCCGACGGCGAGCTGGACGTGGACTACACCCGCAAGGGGTGACGTCGCAGGGCCGTAGGATGGGCCACGGTGCGCCGGGAAGTCTGGTCGGCATGATGCCGTCGACCCTCCAGGAGCCACCGTGACCCAGCCCACCCGCCTGTTCGCCCGGGGGTCGTGGCGCGAGTCGTCCCGCATCGCCGAGGTGCTGCGCGGCGAGACCACGGGCGGCCTGCTGCTCATCGTCGGCGCCGTCGTCGCGATCGTGTGGGCCAACACCCCGTGGGCGGACGTGTACAGGTCGGTCCGTGACTTCCGGGTCGGGCCGTCGGCGCTGCACCTCGACCTGTCGATCGGCACCTGGGCGGCCGACGGTCTGCTCGCGATCTTCTTCTTCGTCGTCGGCCTGGAGCTCAAGCGCGAGTTCGTCGCCGGCGACCTGCGCGACCCCCGACGGGCGGCTCTGCCGATGGCGGCCGCGGTGGGCGGCATGGCCGTCCCCGCGCTGGTCTTCGTCGCGTGGAACCTCGGCGCAGGCGGCGACCTGCGCGGCTGGGCCATCCCCACGGCCACCGACATCGCGTTCGCCGTCGCGATCCTCGCGGTGATCAGCACCCACCTGCCGACGGGCCTGCGGACGTTCCTGCTGACGCTCGCCGTCGTCGACGACCTGCTGGCCATCACGATCATCGCGATCTTCTACACCAGCGAGCTGCAGCCGCTCTACCTGCTCGCCGCGGCCGTGCCGATCGGCCTGTTCGCCCTGCTCGTGCAGCGGCGCGTCCGGTCGTGGTGGCTGCTGATCCCCCTGGCGGTGGTCGCCTGGGGCCTGGTGCACGAGTCCGGCGTGCACGCGACGGTGGCGGGCGTGCTGCTGGGCTTCACCGTGCCCGTGCTGCGTCGCGACGGCGCCGACGGCCCCGGCATGGCCGAGCACCTGGAGAAGCTGGTCCGGCCGGTCTCGGCGGGTCTCGCGGTGCCCGTCTTCGCCTTCTTCGCCGCCGGCGTCACCGTCGGCGGGCTCAGCGGGCTGGCCGAGTCGCTCACCGACCCCGTCGCGCTCGGCATCCTCACCGGGCTGGTCGTGGGCAAGACCGTCGGCATCACAGGCTCGACCTGGTTGCTGTCGCGCTTCACCCGGGCCGAGCTGGACGACGACCTCGCCTGGATCGACGTCGTCGGCATGGCGATGCTCGCCGGCATCGGCTTCACGGTCTCGCTGCTGATCGGCGAGCTCGCGTTCGGGCAGGGCAGCGAGCGCGACGAGCACGTCAAGGTCGGGGTGCTGGTGGGGTCGGTGGTCGCCACGCTCCTGGCGAGCGTCGTGCTCCGCTCGCGCAACCGCGTGTACCGCCGCGTCGCCGAGCGGGAGTCCGCCGACCTCGACGGCGACGGCGTCCCCGACGTCTACCAGGAGCGCCCGTCGGACCCCCGTGACAGCATGGAGCGATGACCTCGCGACCCGCCCTGCGCATCGTGGCCGCCCTCGTCGGACCGGTCGCGCTGACGGTGGCCGGTGCCACCCACCCGGCCCACCTCACCGCCGACTCGGCGTCCTGGTGGCGCGACCTGCACGTGATCATGCTGCCGCTGTTCCCCCTGCTGGGGCTGAGCGTCTGGGCATTGCTCCACCGCGTGCGCGAGGGCGTCGACGGGTGGCTGGCGATCGTCGCGCGGGTGCTCGCCTTCGTGTACGCGATGTTCTACACCGGTCTCGACGTGCTGGCGGGGATCGGCGCGGGTGCCCTGACCGAGCACCGCACCATGGGCGGTGAGATCGGGTCGGCCAACTCCGTCATGTTCTTCCAGGGCAACATCCTGGCCGAGGTCGGCACGTGGTCGCTGCTCGTCGCGTTCGCACTGGTGGGCGTCGTCCACCTGCGCCGTGTCGGCCCCCTGTCGCTGGTGGGCACCGTCGTCCTGCTGGGCGCCTCGTACTCGTTCGTCACGTCGCACGTGTACTGGCCGCGCGGCGTGCTGACCATGGTCGCCTTCGGGGTCGGCGTCGCGCTGCTGCTCCTTGCCGAGCGGCGCGCGGGGCGCACGTCCGTCGCCGACCGGGAGCCCGTGCCGGCATGACCGCGCGGCTCGGTCTCGGCACGGCCGCGCTGGGTCGGCCCGAGTACCTCAACGTCGGGCACGGCGACGACCTCGGCGGGCGGTACGACGTCGACCTGCTGCGCGAGCACGCGCACGCCGTCCTCGACGCCGCGTGGGACGCGGGCGTCCGGCACCTCGATGCCGCGCGATCCTACGGCGCGGGCGAGGAGTTCGTCGGGGGCTGGCTGGCGAGCCACCCCGGCCGCCGCGCGGAGGTGACCGTCGGGTCCAAGTGGGGGTACACCTACGTCGCGGGGTTTGCGCGCGGGGCGTCCGAGCACGAGGTCAAGGACCACTCGCTCGCGACGTTCGAGCGTCAGTGGCCCGAGACCCTCGACGCGCTCGGCGGGCCGCCCGACCTCTACCTCGTGCACAGCCTGACCGCCGACAGCCCCGCCCTCGACGACGCCGCCCTGCTCGGCCGGCTGTCCGGCCTCGCCGCCGACGGCGTGCGCGTCGGGCTGTCCACGAGCGGGCCGACGCAGGGCGAGGTCCTGCGTCGCGCGCTCGACCTGGACGGGCCGTTCAGCACCGTCCAGGCCACCTGGAACCTGCTCGAGCCGTCCGCCGGCGACGCCCTCGCCGAGGCCTCGGCGCACGGGTGGACGGTGGTGGTCAAGGAGGCCGTGGCCAACGGACGCCTGGCAAAGCCGGGCACGTCGTCGGCGCTCGACGACGCCGCCACGTCGCTCGGCGTGGGCCGTGACGCCGTCGCGCTGGCCGCCGCGATGGCGCAGCCGTGGGCCGACGTCGTGCTCAGCGGGGCGTCCACCGTCGAGCAGCTGCGGGCCAACGCGCTCGCCGCGGACGTCGACGTCGAGCTCGACGGCCTTGCTCAGGACCCCGGTCAGTACTGGGCCGAGCGGTCCGCGATGACGTGGAGCTGAGGGTCAGCCCAGCTCGCCGGTGACGGCCTCGGCCCAGACCACGACCGCGTGCGCCCCGGGGTCGGGCGTGCCCTTCGCCCGCTCGCCCAGGTAGCTGGCGCGGCCCACCTTGGCGACCGTCCCGGCGGTCGACGCGGTGCCCGCGCGGGCGGCCTCGACGGCCTGCGCCGCGGCGTCCTGCGCGCCGGCGTCGAGCTGCTCGGTGAGGGTGGCGCCCAGCGGCACCAGCGCGTCGAGCATCGTCCGGTCGCCGAGCGACGCGCCGCCGACCTCGGCGATGCCGTCGGCACCGGCCGTCACCGCGCGGGCCCAGGTGGCGGGGTCGGAGGCGTCGCCGTCGTCGACGACGGCCGCGGCGCGCATCAGCATGATCGAGTACAGCGGGCCCGACGTGCCGCCGATGACGCGGCGCAGGGTGCCGGCCACGTGACGCAAGGCCTCGGCCGGGTCGGCGGGCAGCGCGTCGATCTCGTCCTGGACGGCGCGGGCGCCGCGGTCGAGGCCGGTGCCGAGGTCGCCGTCGCCGACCTCGCTGTCCATCCGGGTGAGCTCGGGCTCGGCGTCGCGCAGGGCGGCGCACGCGGCCGTCAGCGCACGGTGGACGGGTGAGTCGGCGGCGAGGTGCTCGGAGCCGTCAGGCTCGGCCTCGGTGGGTGGCGCCGGCACGGTGACGGGCGCGGCGATCCGTCCGCGGTGGGCGGCGGGCCAGGCGGACGTCTCGGTGGGCGCGTCGAGCGCGGCGAGCAGGTCGTCGTCGACCTCGAGCACCGAGATCGAGCAGCCGGCCATGTCGAGCGCGCTGAGGAACGTGCCCGCCCACAGCCGCTCGACGACGACGTCGCGACGGCGCAGGGCGGCCAGCGCGCCGCGGGCGACGATGTCGAGCTCACCGGGAGGCGTGGCGCCCAGGTCGTTGACCACGACGGCGACGCGCGCGCCGGCGCCGATCCGGCGGTCGGTGGTGACGGTGTCGACGAGGCGCTCGGCGACCTCGTCGGCGGTGACCATGGTGCCGCGCTCGACGCCGGACTCGCCGTGGATGCCCAGGCCCCACTCGATCTCGTCCTCGGCCAGCTCGAAGCCCGGGTGGCCCACCGCGGGCACGGTGCAGGCGCTGAGGGCGACGCCCATCGTCCCCACGCGGTCGGCCACGGTCTTCGCCGCGGCGGTGACGGCCGCGAGGTCACGTCCCGCGGCAGCGGCGGCACCCGCGGCCTTGTGCACCAGGATCGTGCCGACCAGCCCGCGACGTCCGGCGTGCTCGCCGTCCTCGGCCAGCGCGACGTCGTCGCCGACGACCACCATCGACACGTCGGTGCCCTCGGCGCGGGCGATCTCGGCGGCGAGGCCGAAGTTGAGCCGGTCGCCGGTGTAGTTCTTGACCACGAGCAGCACGCCGGCCGGCCCGGCGACCGCACGGATCGCGGCGAGCACGGCGTCCGTCGACGGCGAGGTGAAGACGTCGCCGACCACCGCGCCGGTGAGCATGCCCGGCCCGACGTACCCGGCGTGCGCGGGCTCGTGGCCCGCTCCCCCGCCGGACAGGATCGTGACCTCGCCGCGCCCCGCGACGTCCGCGTGGTCGGCCCGCAGCGCGACCGTCTGCCCCTCCAGCAGCACCAGCCCCGGGTTCCCCGACGCCAGTCCCTCCAGCATCTCGGGCACCACGTCCTGCACCGCGTCGATCAGCTTCTTCATGCCCCGGACCCTAACCCCTCCTCCCCCACCCCCGCCCCTCCCCGCCCACCCCCTCCCCCCACCCGCCCAGCGCCCCCTCCCCCTGCCCGTCGAGTGGCGCAAATTCGGGGTCGACACGCGCGATTCGGCCCGGTTTTGCGCCACTCGTCACGAGTTTTGCGCCACTCGGCGGCTGTCCACAGGTGGTGCCCCACGGCCCCGTCATCCACAGATCGACGGTCGGGGGCTCCCGTCGGCGCACGAACCGGCGCACCGTCCTCGGATGGACCTGCGATCTGCCGCCCCCGACGTCGTCCGCCACCGGCACGCCGCCCCGTTCGGGCTGACGCCCGACGCCCTCCGCGGACCGGGCTGGGTGCATCCCTCCAGCGGCGTCGCGCTCGTCCCGTGACTCGCGCACGACCTCACCTCGACGTGCCGCGCGATCCAGCTGGTCCTGCCCGACCACGCGGTGTGGACGCACGCCACCGCCGCCATGCTGCGTGGCCTGTGGCTGCCCGACCGGCTCACCCGTCTCCCGCTCGTCGTGTCGACCGACGGTGACGCGCCTCATCACGACCGCCGCGGGGTCTACGTCCGGCGGTGCGAGGTGCCCGCCGGCCACCGCCAGGTGATCGACGGCGTGCGCATCGCGTCAGCCGCCTGGACCATCGCCGAGCTCGCCGAGGACCTCGGCCTGATCGACCTCGTCGTCGTCATCGACTCGGCGCTCCACCTGGAGCAGTGCACGCTCGAGGACCTCTGGGCCGTGACCATCCCCGGACGTCGCGGAGTCCGCGTCCTACGACAGGCCATCCGGCTCGCGGACGGTCGCAGCGAGTCGGCCTGGGAGACGATCCTGCGGCTGCTCCACGTGCTGAGCGAGGTCACCGACGTCCAGCCGCAGTACGTCGTCAAGGACCGTCGGGGCCAGTTCGTCGCTCGGGCCGACCTCAGGGTGGGGCGCACGCGCAGGATCCACGAGTACGACGGCGGCATCCACCGCGACCGGGATCGTCATGCCGATGACCTCAGGCGCGAGAAGGCGCTGAACCGCGCGGGCTGGGACCGTCACGGGTACACCGCGGCGGAGATCGTCCGCACGCCCGAGCAGGTGGTCATGGACGCCGAGCACGCACGCGGACGCGAGTTCGACCCGCGTCAGATGGTGGTGTGGCGTGCCGAGGTGGAGCGTTCGAGCCTCTCGGCGGCGGGACGAGCCCGGCTCGACGGCAGGCTGCGGCGCTTCGACCGGCGCGAGCCGCCGCGCTCGGTGCGACGCCGCCGTCCCGCCTGACCGCGCTGCAGCGAGACCACGTCACCGCCGAGTGGCGCAAAACCCGACGCGAGTGGCGCAGATCCGGGCCGGATCGCGCGTGTCACGCCCGAATTTGCGCCACTCGGCGGGTGGGGGTGGGGGTGGGGGTGGGGGTTACTCCCACTCGATGGTGCCGGGGGGCTTGGAGGTGATGTCGACGACGACGCGGTTGACCTGGGGGACCTCGTTGGTGATGCGGGTGGAGATCTGCTCGAGGAGGTCGTAGGGCAGGCGGCCCCAGTCGGCGGTCATGGCGTCCTCGCTGGTGACGGGGCGCAGGACGACGGGGTGGCCGTAGGTGCGGCCGTCGCCCTGGACGCCGACGGAGCGGACGTCGGCGAGGAGCACCACCGGGAACTGCCAGATGTCGCGGTCGAGGCCGGCCGCGGTGAGCTCGGCGCGGGCGATCGCGTCGGCCGCGCGCAGGATCTCCAGACGCTCGGCGTCGACCGAGCCGATGATCCGGATGGCCAGGCCGGGGCCGGGGAACGGCTGGCGCCAGACGATGTCGGCCGGCAGGCCCAGCTGCTCGCCCACCAGGCGCACCTCGTCCTTGAACAGGGTGCGCAGCGGCTCGACGAGCGAGAACTCGAGGTCGTCGGGCAGCCCGCCGACGTTGTGGTGGCTCTTGATGTTGGACGTGCCCGCGCCGCCGCCGGACTCGACGACGTCGGGGTACAGCGTGCCCTGGACGAGGAAGTCGACGGACTCGCCGTGCGCCGCCGCGACGACCTCGCGCTGCGCGGCCTCGAAGGTGCGGATGAACTCGCGGCCGATGATCTTGCGCTTCTCCTCGGGGTCGACGACGCCCGAGAGGTGGCCGAGGAACTGCTCGCTGCACTCGACGACCTTGAGGTCGACGCCGGTCGCGGCGACGTAGTCGCGCTCGACCTGCTCGGCCTCGCCCTGGCGCAGGAGCCCGTGGTCGACGAAGACGCAGGTCAGCTGGTCGCCGACGGCTCGCTGGACGAGGGCCGCCGCGACGGCGGAGTCGACGCCGCCCGACAGGCCGCAGATGGCCCGCTTGTCACCGATCTGCTCGCGGATCGCGGCCACCTGCTCGTCGACGATGTTGACCATCGTCCAGGTCTGGCGGCAGCCGGCGATGTCGACCAGGAAGCGCTCGAGCACCTCCTGGCCGTGCTCGGAGTGCAGCACCTCGGGGTGCCACTGGACGCCGGCGAGGCGACGCGACACGTCCTCGAAGGCGGCGACCGTGGCGCGCGGCGAGGTGGCGTTGACGGTGAAGCCGGTGGGCGGCGCGACGACCTCGTCGCCGTGGCTCATCCACGCGCGCAGCTGGTCGGGCAGGCCCTGCAGCAGGGTGCCGCGCTCGGTGACGCTCACCTGCGTGCGGCCGTACTCGCGCTGGCCGGTGTTGGCGACGTCGCCGTCCATCGCGGCGGCCATCGCCATGAAGCCGTAGCAGATCCCGAACACCGGGACGTCGCGCGAGAACAGCGTCGCGTCGACCTGCGGGGCGCCGGGCTCGTAGACCGACTGCGGGCCGCCGGACAGGATGATCGCGGCGGGCTCGCGGGCCAGCATCTCCTCGACCGGCATCGTGTGCGGGACGATCTCGGAGTACACCTTGGCCTCGCGCACGCGGCGCGCGATCAGCTGGGCGTACTGGGCTCCGAAGTCGACGACGAGGACGAGGTCGTGGTTCTGCTCGGGGGTCGCTGGCACGGGCCACAGCCTAGTCAGTGCGCCGCCCGGGCCCGAATCCGGAACCGGCCCGAATTGGTCGTCGACGGGGCGTAACTCGCGGTGACGGGCGTCGTTCCTAGGGGTAGGCCCGGCACCTCTCCCTCCGCCGGGCCCGAGTCCTGGCCTCGGCCGGGACACGCGGGGCCCGGCCAGAACTCCCTCCCGGCCGGGCCCCGCGGCCTCGGGGTCGCGCCGTCAGGAGACGCCGACGATGGGCAGCCGCAGCGCGCCCGGTGCACTGTCGGGCACCACGGGGTTCTTGGGCGCCACCGGCTCCACCCGCACGTAGGCCGCGCCGAGCGGCGGACGGGTGTCGTCCTCGCCGCGGTTGGGCCACAGCGCCATGGCCCGCTCGGCCTGCGCGGTGATCGTGAGCGAGGGGTTGACGCCGAGGTTGGCGCTGATCGCCGAGCCGTCGACGACGTGAAGGCCCTCGTGCCCGAACAGCCGCTGGTACGGGTCGACGACACCGGTCGCGGGCGACTCGCCGATGGCGCAGCCGCCCATGAAGTGCGCGGTGAGGGGGATGTTGAACGGCTCGCCGATCGTGCCGCCCGCGGTGCCGCCCATGACGTCGGCCATCTTCTGCACCGCCGAGTGGCCCTGCGGGATCCAGGTCGGGTTGGGCGCGCCGTGCCCCTGGCGCGAGGTGAGGCGCGGGATACGGCTGAAGCGGCCCTTCTTCCTCGACACCACGATCGAGTTGTCGAGCGACTGCATGACGAGCGCGATCACCGTCCGCTCCGACCAGTGCTTGAGGTCGTAGAGCTGGCGGATGTTGCGACGCTCGGTCCACATGGCCCGGAGCCAGCGCCGCCAGCGCGGGCCCTCGCCCTCGCCGCTCGTGAGCACTGTCTGCAGCGCCGAGATCGCGTTGGAGCCCTTGCCGTAGCGGCACGGCTCGACGTGCGTGACCTCGTCGGGGTGGAACGACGACGTGATGGCGACGCCCTCGGTGTAGTCGACGTCGCGGTCGCGGGCGATCGCGCCGAGGATCGACTCGGAGTTGGTGCGGGTGAGGACGCCGAGCCGGTCCGAGACGCGCGGCAGGTGGCCGTCGTCGCGCATCTTGTGCAGCAGCTTCTGGGTGCCCATCGCGCTCGCCGACAGCACCACCTGCTCGGCGGCGTAGGTGTGCCTGCCCCGACGCACGCGACCGTCGGTGCGGCGCGTGTCGACCAGGTAGCCGCCACCGGGGCGGTGCCGGACGGCGGTGACGGTGGTGAGCGGCAGCACCTCGGCGCCGGCCTGCTCGGCGAGGTGCAGGTAGTTCTTCACCAGGGTGTTCTTGGCGTTGTGGCGGCACCCGGTCATGCACTCGCCGCAGTTCAGGCACGCGTTGCGGGCGGGCCCGACGCCCCCGAAGTACGGGTCGGGCACCTCCTCGCCGGCCTGGCCGAACAGCACGCCCACCGGCGTGGGGTGGAAGGTGTGGCCGACGCCCATGTCCTCGGCGACCTGCTTCATCACCGAGTCGGCGGGTGTGAAGTGCGGGTAGGTGGTGACGCCGAGCATCCGCTTGGCCTGGTCGTAGAACGGGGCCAGCTCGTCACGCCAATCGGTGATGTGGCCCCACGACGGGTCCTCGTAGAACGGTGCGAGGGGCTCGTACAGCGTGTTGGCGTAGACGAGGGAGCCGCCGCCGACCCCGGCGCCCGACAGGATCATCGCGTCCTTGAGCAGGTCGATCCGCTGGATGCCGTAGCAGCCGAGCGCGGGCGCGAACAGGTAGCGCTTGAGGTCGAACGACGTCTTCGCGAACTCGTCGTCCTCGAACCGCCGGCCCGCCTCGAGCACCGCGACGCGGTACCCCTTCTCGGTCAGGCGGAGCGCCGAGACCGAGCCGCCGAACCCCGACCCCACCACGAGCACGTCGTAGTCGAAGGTGGCGTCGGAGTCGCTCGGGGGGAGGTTCATATACCCAGGGTATGTCGACGTTCGCCCGATCGCTACCGTCTGGTAACCAATCTGACATCGCCGATGTCAGATAGTCCGCTCAGAGGCGCCGCACCGTGCCGAGGTCGGCGCGACGGTCGGCGCCCATGGCGTGGGCGGCGCGGGTGGCGGCCACCAGGTCGGCGTCCAGCGTGGCCACGACGACGCCCTCCTCGCCGTCGGGCACGGCGTCGACGACCCGGCCCTCGGGGTCGACGACGGCCGACCCGCCGGAGACCGTCCCGATGCCGCTGTCGCCGACCAGTCCGCTGGCCACGACCCAGAGGCCGTTGTCGAGCGCGCGGGCCCGCACGGCGAGGTCGCGGCGGTGCTCGGCGCCGGTGCGGTAGGCCATCGACGCCGCGTAGACGAGCGCACCGGCCTCGGCGGACGCGCGCGCGTGCTCGGGGAACAGCACGTCGTAGCAGACGCCGAGCCCGACGCCCCAGCCGTCGACGTCGAGCAGCGCGCCGCCGTCACCGTGGTCGAAGACGGCCTGCTCGTCGCCGTCGAGGTGCTGCTTGTCGTAGGCGAGCCGGACGGAGCCGTCGCGCACGAGGAGGGTGGAGATGGTGAGCCGGCCGTCGCGATGACGGACCGCCGCGCCCGCCAGCACCGCGACGGGGTGACGCCGCGAGGCGAGCACCAGCGACCGCAGGGGCGAGTCGTCGGCGTCGAGCCCGCCGCCCGCGAGCGCCGCGGCGTCGAGCGCGACGCCGGGACGCGTGACGACGTCGAGGTCGTAGCCGCACAGGTAGAGCTCGGGCAGCACCGCCAGCCGGGCGCCGCGGGCGACCGCCTGCTCGACGAACCCCACCGCCGCTTCCGCCTGCACCGCCAGGTCGCCCGGCTCGCGCACGGCGACCTGGAGGGCTCCGACGGTGAGCGGCGCCGGGGTCACTCGACGACGACCTCGACCCGCTGGAACTCCTTGACGTCGGTGTAGCCCGTGGTGGCCATCGCACGCCGGAGCGCGCCGATCAGGTTCATCGTGCCGTCGGGCACGGTGGACGGGCCGAAGAGCACCGACTCCAGGGTGCCGATGGAGCCGATGTCGACGCGCT